>NZ_JAEIMH010000004.1:148746-188671 GCF_016464295.1 Streptomyces sp. N35
GCCCCGGGGGGGCGGGGCCGCGGGGGCGCGCCGCGGCCGGGGGCGGGGGGGGGCCGCCCCCCGCGGCGGCCTGGCGGCCGCCGAGGTCGCCGGGCAGGAAGGCGTCCGGGTCGCCGAGCGCCCGCATGGCGATCACCTCGATGGTCCAGGGGCCGAACCCGGGCAGCGCGCCGAGGCGTGCCCGTGCTTCGTCCCAGTCGCACTCCGGGCCCAAGTGGAGGGTGCCCTCGGCCAGTTCGCCGATGAGGGTGAGCAAGGTGGTCCGACGGGTGCGGGGCATCGCCAGGGTTTCCGGGTCGATTCCGGCGAGCGTCCCCGGGGCGGGGAACAGGTGGGTGAGGCCGCCCTCGGGGTCGTCGATCCGTTCGCCGTACGCCTCGACGAGACGGCCCGCGTGGGTGCGGGCCGCGGCCGTGGACACCTGCTGGCCGAGGACCGCGCGGATCGCGAACTCCGCCTCGTCCACCGTGCGCGGCACCCGCCGCCCCGGCACCTTCGCGACCAGCGGCGCGAGCAGCTCGTCGGTGCTCAACTGGGCGTCGATCGCGACCGGGTCGGCGTCGAGGTCGAGCATGCGGCGGCAGCGGCTGATCGCGACGGTGAGATCGCGCTGGTCGGTGAGGGAGAGGCGGCAGGCGATGTGGTCGGGCCCCGGGGTCAGGGCGACCACGCCATGGCCGTACGGGAGACGCAGCGTGCGCCGGTACGCGCCGTCGCGCCACTCCTCGACGCCGGGTACGGCGGTGGCGGCGAGATGCCCGAACAGGTTGTCGGGGTTGAGCGGCTTGCGGAACGGCAGCCGCAGACTCAGCACGCCCGGAGCGCTCTCGGCGAGGCGGCCGCTCGCGCGGGTGCGCAGCTCACCCGGGGTGAGGGCGAAGACCTCTCGTACGGTGTCGTTGAAGGTACGGATCGACGCGAAGCCGGCCGCGAAGGCGATCTCCGCCATGGGCAGCGCGGTCGTCTCGATCAGCAGCCGTGCGGTCTGCGCCCGCTGGGAACGGGCGAGTGCGAGGGGGCCCGCGCCCAGCTCGGCCTGGAGCTGGCGCTCGACCTGCCGGGTGCTGTAGCCGAGCCGGGAGGCGAGGCCGGGGACGCCTTCGCGGTCCACGATGCCGTCGCCGATCAGGCGCATCGCGCGGGCCACGAGGTCGGCGCGGTGGTTCCACTCGGGAGAGCCGGGGGTGGCGTCGGGGCGGCAGCGTTTGCAGGCCCGGTAGCCGGCCTGCTGGCAGGCGGCGGCACTGGGCAGGAAGGTCATGTTCTGCGGCTTGGGCGCGACCACCGGGCAGCTCGGCCGGCAGTAGATGCCGGTGGTGCGCACGGCGGTGAAGAACCATCCGTCGAAGCGTGCGTCCTTGGACTGGACGGCTCGCAGGCAGCGCTCGGTCTCGGTGTGCATACGGATAGCTTCGTACAAGGCAGCGGGCTTGGCTGGCGGAAATCCGACATGGACGTGCGGGCGGCGGCGGGAGCGGTGTCCAGGCAGGGGAAAGGGTCGGGAAGGGGTACGGGTGGACCGTATCCGGGCGCAATGGCGGGCGATTCAGGCCCAATGGCCAGGGGGTCGGGCGGGCCGCCGGAGAGACAGTAGTGGATGGCCACTCAGCCACTTTGACCACGTCGCTCACACTGCCGACTCCGCCCACTCCTTCCACTCCGTCCACCACGAACCCTCCCGAGCCCGAGCCGCACCATGTCGCACACCTCCGCAGCCCCTGCCAGAAGCAATGCCTGGCGAGCCCTCACCTCCCGCGCCGTCCCCCAGTTCGGCGACGCGAACCTGGTGCTGCGGGCCGCGCTGGCCAGTGCGTTCGCCTGGTGGGTAGCGGCCGATCTGCTCAATCTCTCGGCCCCGGACCTCGCACCGGTCGGCGCGATGCTGGCCTGCCAGCTCACCCCGTACGGCACGGCGCGACGGGCCTTCCACCGCGGAGCCGGTGTGGCCTTCGGCGGGGCGCTGGGGCTGACCGCCTCGATGACGATCGGCGTCACCCCGCTGACCATCTTCGGGACCGTTCTGATCGGCATGTGCGCGGGCCGGCTGCTCCGGCTCGGCGGGCAGGTGCACCAGATCGCCCTGACCGCGGTCCTGGTCATGGGCGTACCCGGGCACTTCGACTACGGCGTGCACCGCCTCGCGGCGAACCTGCTTGGTGTCGCCATCGGCGCGGCCGTCGGGCTCGCGGTGCCGCCCCCGCCGTTCGCGCGGCGCGCCTCGGAGAAGCTGGCGCGTCTGTCCGCGCAGATGAGCGAGCTCCTGACCGAGATGGCCGACCATCTGCGCACCGGCGACTGGGACGCGCACTGTGGTGAGTGGGTCGAGCGGGCCCGGGGTCTGTCCGAGCGGCTGACCAAGGTCCGCACGGCGGTGGCGGCGGCCGAGGACGCCAACCGGTGGCGTCCGCATACGCAGGACGCGGTCCGGCGGGTGGAGCGGCTGCTCGAATCGACGCGCTGCCTCGACCACGTGGGTCATCAGATACGGGGCATCGCCCGCGGGCTGTACAACCTCACGTATCGCGAGGGCCGGCCGCCGGCCCTGCACTGGTCGCAGGACGACAGCGCGCTGCGCCCGGAGCCGACGCGCACCCCCGAGGGACTCGACCAGGTGCTCGCCGACCTCGCCGCGACCCTCGCCGTCCTCGCGGAGCCCCGGCTGCTGCACGCCAGTCCGACGCCGGAACTGCGGCAGCTGCTCCGTACGCATCTGGGTGCCGCGGAGACCAGCTTCCTGCACAGCGCGCTGGCGCAGCGGCCCGCGTACGCCGAGTGGCGTGAGCTGTGCACGGCCGGGATCCTCGAGGACGCCCGCAAGGTGCTGCACGAGCTGGATCCGCAGGTGGGGCCGCATCAGCGGGCCTTCCGCGACTGAACGGGCCGACCCCTCGGACCCCCGGATACGCTGGGCGAATGAGCGACAACCTCCCCCCTTGCCCCAAGTGCTCCTGCGCGTACACGTACGAGATGAACACCCTCGTGGTGTGCCCGGAGTGCGGCCACGAGTGGGTGCCCGGCGAGGGCGATCAGGCCACGGACTCCGAGGAGCGGGTCGTCAAGGACGCGGTGGGCAATGTGCTGAGCGACGGCGACAGCGTGACGGTCGTCAAGGCGCTCAAGGTCAAGGGCAGCCCGTCCGGTATCAAGGCGGGCACCAAGGTGCGCAACATCCGGCTGATCGACGGGGTCGACGGCCATGACATCGACTGCAGGATCGACGGGTTCGGTGCGATGCAGTTGAAGTCGAGCGTGGTGAAGAAGGCCTAGCGCCTGACCTGCAGGACAGGCCCTGGCGGGGCGGGTGTTGCGCCGCCCCGCTCAGGACGTCACAGCCTGCGCAGCGGGTCGCGCACCCTCGCCCGCACCCGGTACCAGCCGATGGCCAGTGCGGCGGCGATCGGCAGGATCAGCAGCACCGTGTCGCGTCCCGGGCCGTCGGTGTCGAACCACATCATCACGATCACGCCGAGCAGGAAGGCGAGGGTCACCAGGTTCACCCAGGGCGCCGCCCACAGCCGGAAGGCGGGGCGCTCGGCGAGGCCGAGGCGGGCGCGGCGGACGAACGCCAGATGGCAGATCATGATCATGCACCAGGTGGCGATGATGCCGAGCGCCGCGATGTTGGTGACGATACCGAAGGCCTTGTCGGGCAGCCATGCGTTCAGTCCGACACCGCACAGGATCACGGCCGACGTCAACAGCACGCCTCCGTACGGCACGTGGCTGCGGCTCATGCGCGAGGTGAACCCGGGCGCGGAACCCGCCATCGCCATCGAGCGCAGGATGCGGCCCGTGGTGTAGAGGCCGGAGTTGAGGCTGGACATCGCCGCGGTCAGCACGACCATGTTCATCAGCCCTCCCGCGGAGGGGATGCCGAGCCCGGAGAGCACGGTGACGAAGGGGCTCTGGCCGGCGGAGTAGGACGTCCAGGGCAGCAGCAGGACCAGCATGAGGACCGAGCCGACGTAGAAGACCGCGATGCGCCACATGATCGAGTTCACGGCCCGGGGCACCACTTCCTGCGGCCGTGCGGTCTCGCCGGCCGTCACACCGACCATTTCGATCGAGGCGTACGCGAAGATCACCGTCTGGGCCACCAGGATCACCGGCAGCACGCCGAGCGGGAACAACCCCCCGTTGTCGGCCAGCAGATGGAGACCGGGCGTCTGTCCGTCCACCGGATGGCGGGTGATCAGCACCCAGACGCCGATCACGAGGAACGTGACGATCGCGACCACCTTGACGATGGCGAACCAGAACTCCATCTCACCGAAGAGCCGGACCGAGATGAGGTTCACGCACAGCACGATCGCCAGCGCGATCAGGGCCAGCACCCACTGCGGGACCGAGGTGAACATCGACCAGTAGTGGACGTACAGCGCGATGGCCGTGATGTCGGCCATGCCGCTGGTCGCCCAGTTGAGGAAGTACATCCAGCCCGCGACGTAGGCGCCCTTCTCGCCGAGGAACTCCCGGGCGTAACTGACGAAGGCGCCCGACGAGGGCCGGTGCACCACGAGTTCGCCCAGGGCGCGTACGACGAAGAAGGCGAAGACGCCGCACACCCCGTACGCGACCGCGAGGCCGGGTCCCGCCTTGGCGAGGTTGCCGCCCGCGCCGAGGAACAGGCCGGTCCCGATGGCACCGCCGATCGCGATCATGCTGATGTGGCGCGGCTGGAGCGTCTTGCTGTACCCGGCGTCCCCGGCGTCGAGGACGACGTCCGGATCGGAGGGCTCGGCGGGCTCGGCGGCGGGTCCGGTGTCGAGGTCCTTGGCCATGGGGGCTGTGCTCGCCTTCGGCAGGGCTGGGGGATGTGTACATCCGTTTTATCCCTGCCGGCCAGGAGATTCCCGTAATGCCCGGTCCGCTCGCGATCCGCGCGCCGCCATCCGGCGGCCGACCGACATACGCACGGGAGCTGAAGGGTTGAGGAGCGGATCCGGTCAGGAGCCGGCTTCCTCCCACTGCCGGCGAACGGCCGCGTACGCCTGATGAAAACCGGGGAAGGTCTTGCGGACGCATCCGGGGTCGTCGAAGGAGATACCGGGTGTGCGCAGCGCGGTGACGGCGAAGGACATCACGATCCGGTGGTCCCCGTACGTCCTGATCTCGGCGCCTCGGGGTGTGCCGGGCTGGATTTCCAGCCAGTCGTCACCGGTGCGCACGTCGATGCCGACCCGCCGCAGGTTCTGTGCGCAGGCCTCGAGCCGGTCGCATTCCTTGACCCGGGTGTTGTGCACGTCCTCGATGCGGACCGGTCCTGACGCGAACGGCGCGAGGGCGGCCAGCGTCGGCATGGTGTCCGAGATATCACGCATGTTGACGGTGACACCGGCAAGTCGGCCGCTGCCGCGCACCGTGGTCGCGTCCGCGCCGACCTCGACGTCCGCTCCCATGCGTGCCAGCACGTCCGTGAAGCGCAGGTCGCCCTGCAGCGCGTTCCTGCCGAGGCCCGGCACGGTGACCTCGCGTCCCGCCAGCGCGGCCGCGGCGAAGAAGTAGCTCGCCGTGGAGGCGTCGGGCTCGACGGCCCAGTCCGCGGCGGTGTAGCCGACCGGCGGCACGGTGAACACCACGCCGTCAGCGGTCTGTTCACGGCCCACCTCGACGCCGAAGGCCCGCATCATGGCCAACGTGATCTCGACGTAGGGCGCCGACACCAGCCGTGTGACGGTGAGGTGCAGTCCGTCCGCGGTCAGAGGGCCGAGCAGCAGGAGCGCCGTCAGGTACTGCGACGACTCGCCCGCGTCCAGGACGAGCCGGCCGCCCCCGACCCCGCGGGCCAGGATGCGCAGCGGGTGGTGGCCGTGCGCCCCTTCGTGGTGCAGCTCCACGCCCAGGGTGAGCAGCGCCTGGGTGAGCGGCCCGAGCGGACGGCGGCGCATCTGCGCGGAGGCGTCGAAGTGATAGCTGCCGTGGCCGGCCGCCGCGAGCACGGGCAGGAACCGGGCCGTGGTGGCGCCGTCCCGGCAGTACACGCGTGCCGTGGCCGCGGGCGGACCGGACGGGCTGCCCTCGATCCGCCAGCTGTCCGGCTCGCGTCGCACGCGGTAGCCGAGTGCGGCGAGCCCCGCCGCGAAGCCCTCGCTGTCGTCGGACACGAGCGGCCGGCGCAGCACGGTGGTGCCCCGGGCGGCGGCCGCGAGGAACAGCGCTCGCGCGGTGATGGACTTCGAACCGGGAAGGTCGACGAGGGTCACGTCCTGCTCCAAGGGAAAGGGGTCCGGTCGGCGGCAGCAACCGACCGCATCCTGTCCCGTGGGTCCGCACGGTGCAGTCGCGTCCACGTCCTGGACGCGTCCGCGCCGTGAGCGCCGGTCAGCTCGTCGACCGCTCAGGTGCCTGCAGCGCCCCCGGTGCTATCGCAGACAGGTCGCGAACGCGTCGTACGCCCTCTGGTCGAAGAGGACGAAGCGGACCTCCTCGACGGTGCTCCCGGCTCCTCGCACCGTCTCGACCGCGATGCGTGCGGCGTCCAGCATCGGCCAGCGGTACACCCCGGTCGAGATCGCGGGGAAGGCCACCGTCCGGGCCCCCAACTCGTCGGCCACGCGCAGGGATTCCCGGTAGCAGGAGGCCAGGAGGGTCGGATCGCTGTCCGCTCCCTGGTACACCGGACCGACCGTATGGATCACCCAGCGGGCATCGAGGCGTCCGGCCGTGGTCGCGACGGCTTGGCCGGTGGCGAGGCCGGAGCCATAGTGCGCGGCGCGCAGCGCGCGGCAGGCCTCGAGGATCTCCGGTCCGCCCTTGCGATGAATCGCGCCGTCCACTCCCCCGCCGCCGAGCAGTGAGGAGTTGGCGGCGTTGACGAGGGCGTCGACGGACTGCGCGGTGATGTCGCCCTGGACGAGGGTGAGGGTCGTCGTCATCCGGTCATCGTACGGAGCTCAACACGGTGTCACCGTACAGAGATCAACGCGCTGTCACCGTACGGAAATCAACACGCAGTCACCGTACGGAGATCAACACAGCGGCACCATACGGAGGTCGCCTCAGCCACCACCGTACGAAGGCTTCACGCGGCCGTCGCGCGCAGGCGGCGCCACACCGCCTTCGCCGCGTTGTGGCCCGACATTCCGTGGACGCCCGGGCCCGGCGGAGTGGCGGAGGAGCAGATGAAGACGGCCGGGTGGGAGGTCGCGTACGGGAACAGGGAGAGCTTCGGGCGGAGCAGCAGTTGGAGGCCCGAGGCGGCGCCGCAGGCGATGTCGCCGCCGACGTAGTTGGCGTTGCGGGAGGCGAACTCGGGCGGGCCCGCGGTGGCGCGGGCGAGGATACGGTCCCTGAACCCCGGGGCGAAACGCTCGACTTGGCGTTCGATCGCGTCGGTGAGGTCGCCGTCCCAGCCGTTGGGGACATGGCCGTACGCCCAGAAGACATGCTTGCCCTCGGGGGCGCGGGACGGGTCCGCGAGGGTCGGCTGGACCGTGATGAGGAAGGGGTTCTCGGGCGCCCGTTCGGTGCGTGAGGCGGTGTGCAGCGCGGTGGCGATGTCCCGGCTGCCGGGCCCGACCTGCACGGTGCCGGCCCGCCGCGGCTCTTCGGCGGTCCACGGGACCGGCCCGTCGAGCGCGTAGTCGACCTTGAACACACTGGCGCCGTAACGGTAGTTGGCGTAGGCGCTGCCCAGTCCGGCGATCCGGGCCAGCGCGGTCGGGGATGTGTCGAAGACGTACGCGCGGGCCGGCGGCAGGTCGTCGAGGCGCTTGACCTCGTAGTCCGTGTGGACGGCTCCGCCGAGATCCTTCAGATAACCGGCCAGCGCGTCGGAGATGGACTGCGAGCCGCCCTTGGCCACCGGCCAGCCATGCGCGTGCGCGGCGAGGGCGAAGACCAGACCGACCGCGCTGGTGGCCAACCCGCCCAGCGGGGCGATGACATGGGCGACGAGACCGGCGAACAGGGCCTTGGCCCTGTCGTCCTGGAAACGGCGTTCCATGAGCCACGACGACGGCGGAAGTCCGACGAGTCCGAAGCGGGCGAGCGTGACGGGGTCGCGCGGCAGGGAGCTGAGCGGGAGCGACATGAAGTCGCGGAAGAGGGTGTCCGCCTTGTGCAGGAACGGGGTGACGAGTCTGCGGTACGCGCCCGCGTCGCGCGGCCCGAACGAGGAGGCGGTCTCGCCGACCGAACGGGAGAGCACGGCGGCCGTGCCGTCGTCGAAGGGGTGCGCCATCGGGAGGGAGGCGTGCAGCCACTCCAGGCCGTAGCGGTCCAACGGCATGGCGTTGAACGCGGGTGAGGAGATACCGAGGGGGTGGGCGGCCGAGCACGGGTCGTGCCGGAAGCCGGGCAGGGTCAGCTCCTCGGTGCGGGCGCCCCCGCCGATGGTGCCCTTGGCTTCGAACACGGCCACCGAGAACCCCCGGCGGGCCAGCTCCACCGCAGCGGTCAGTCCATTGGGTCCCGCTCCCACGACGACGGCATCGAGCATCGACGGCACCTTCGGACTCCTTTGTCAGCCGATGGCCACTGGGGCCCAGGATATGCATGGGCTCCGGCGGCCGAGCCGGGGGTAGGGTCTGGCATGCCGAATTCCTCCTGCCTCTCCGCCTACCTCTGCGCCCGCGCTGCGCTGCCCGGCCTCGCCGAGCGGTGGTACGAGACCGGGGACGGCGGCCAGGTCCTGCGACAGGTGACCTGCGCGCCGTCCGGCGCGGTGTCCAGTGCCTGGGCGCGGCGGGAGGCGGACCTGATGCGGGAGCGCTTCGGGAGCTTCGGCGTCGCGTTGTACGAGGCGGTGTACGGCGGTCCCGCGGAGCCGCCCGGTCCGGCCGGCGCGTCCGGCACGTCCGGCACGTCGGTGGCCACGGTGTCGGCCGAGGAGTTCGAGGACGCCTGGCGGCGTGGCCGCGTCGGGCGGCACTTCACCCCGTACGACTCGGGGCCCGTGCCCGAGGGCACACGGCTTCCCGGGACGGTCGACGCGCTCCCCTGGGGGCCCGGCGTGACCGGCCTCATGGTGGACCTGGGGCTGCCGGTCGGCGGTTTCGTGGACATGGCGGCGCTGCCCCGGGATCCGGAGCAGTGGCCCGCGGTCGGCTCACGCGGTGACTTCGAGGTGGTCACCCTGCGCATCGACTGCGAGCGCGGCGCCTACGCCCAGATCAGACTCCGGCCCGCCGGGTCCTGACGGGCACGCCGAGCCCTGACGGGTCCTGACAGGCCCGCCGGGGCTGACGGGACCGCCGGCTCGGCCGGCCCGGCGGTTCGGTCAAGCGCTCTCGCGCAGCAACCCGATCACCCGGTCCACCGTCGTCGCGTCCCGGGCGGCCGTGAACGGCAGCACATTGCCGCCCTCGATACGGAACGGCTCGCCCGCGACCGTCAGATGCCCGCCGCCCGTCTCGGTGACCAGGAGCAGACCGGCCGCGTGGTCCCACGCGTTCTCCCACGAGAAGGCCACCGCGTCCAACTCCCCCTTGGCGACGGCCAGATACTCCAGGCCTGCCGAGCCGCAGGGCCGCGGGGCGACGCCTTCGGTCCGCAGGCCGAGCAGGGCGCGCTTCTGGCCATCCGTGGTGAAGTCCGGGTGCGAGGTGGCGACTTGGAGATCGCTGCCCGCCGCGCGGGGTGCCTGGGTCAGCGGGCTGCCGTCGAGGAGTACGCCTCGTCCTCGTACGGCCACCGCCATCTCGTCCCGGGCCGCCGCGTACGTCCACGACGCGAGCACCTCACCGCGCCGCGCGAGCGCGACCAGGGTGCAGAAGCCCGGGTCGCCGTGGACGAACTGGCGGGTGCCGTCGACGGGGTCGACGATCCACACCGGAGCGTCGCCGTGCAGCGCGTCGAGGATGGCCGGGTCGGCGTGCACCGCCTCCTCGCCGACCACGACGGAGCCGGGGAGCAGGGCGGTCAGGGACGCCGTGAGGTGTTCCTCGGCGAGGCGGTCCGCGACCGTCACGAGGTCGTGCGGCCCGTTCTTCTGCACGACCTCGTGGTCGGCGAGCTGCCGGAAGCGCGGCATGATCTCCGCGGCCGCGGCCTTGCGCACGGCCTCCTCCACCTCGTGGATACGGGTGGCGAGGAAATCATGGATACGGGTGTTCAAAAGGTCGTCGTTGCCTGTCGTGTCTTCGATCATGTGTCCATCCCACCACGAGCCACTGACAGTGCCCACACGGCGGGTGACGGGCAGGTGGAATCCGGGTGACGTTCCGGGTGCCCTCAGCGCCCCACGGCATACCCCTGCATCCCGCGCGGATTGGCCCCGGCCGACAGCACCCCGGTCTCCGGGTCCCGGGCCACCGCGCTCAGCCGCCCCTCCGACCAGGGTGCGCCGACGGTGACCTGGTGGCCGCGGCGCCGCAGCTCCTCGACGGTCCGGTCCCCGAGCCGGGACTCGACCGTGAGCTGCCCTGGCAGCATCCCGCGTGGGTAGAAGGACGACGGGACGTGGTCGGTGTGCCAGTTCGGGGCGTCGATCGCGCCCTGCAGGTCGAGGCCGCCTCGTACCCGGGGAGCGTTCGCCACGTGCAGGAAGAACGGCAGCTGCCACTGGTCCTGCTGGTCCCCGCCGGGCGTCCCGAAGGCCATCACCGGGACCCCGTCACGCAGGGCGAGCGACGGGGTGAGCGTGGTGCGGGGCCGGCGGCCGGGGGTGAGGGTGTTGGGCAGGCCCGGTTCCAGCCACGTCATCTGGAGGCGGGTGCCGAGCGGGAAGCCCAGCTCGGGGACGACCGGGTTGGACTGGAGCCAGCCGCCGCTCGGCGTCGCGGCGACCATGTTGCCCCAGCGGTCGACGACATCGACATGACAGGTGTCGCCGCGCGTCTCGCCGTACTCACCGACCGTGGGCTCCCCGGCGCCGGAAGCGAGTCCGAGCGCGTCGAAGGCGGTGCGGCCCTCCACGTCCTCGGCCGGCTCGGCCAGCCTCGGGATCCGCCCGTCCGGGGCCCCCGGGCGCAGTTCGAGCGAGGCCCGCTCGCCGATCAGCTTGCGGCGCTCTTCGTTGTACGTGTCCGAGAGCAGCGCTTCGAGCGGTACGTCGTCACCCGCGTCCCCGTACCAGGCCTCCCGGTCGGCCATCGCCAACTTGCAGCCCTCGACCAGGAGATGGACATAGTCGGCGGAGCCGCTCGCCGGGAGGTCGCCGGGCAGCAGCGCCATCTGCTGGAGCAGGGCGGGGCCTTGGCTCCAGGGGCCGGCCTTGCAGAGGGTCCAGCCGTTCCAGTCGTACGTCGCCGGCGCTTCGTACTCGGCACGGAAGGAGGCGAGGTCGTCGCCGGTGAGGGTGCCGGTATGACGTTCGCCGCTGGTGTCGAACGTCGGCCGCGCGCTCTGCCGCACCAGCGCCTCGCCGATGAACCCCTCGCGCCAGATACGGCGCGCGGCGTCGATCCGCGCCTCGCGCGTGGGCCCGGTGGCCTCGGCGAGCAGCCGGCGCCACGTCGCGGCGAGCGGACGGTTGAAGAGCAGCGCGCCGGGCCGTATCGCCGGCAGATACACCTCGGCGGACGAGGTCCACTCGGTCGCGAAGAGCTCCCGGACCGTGGCGATCGTGTCGCCGATCTTTTCCACGGGAGGGTGGCCGAACTCGGCGTATCCGATGGCGTACTCGAGGATGTCGTCGAGGGACTTGGTGCCGTGGTCGCGAAGGAGCACCATCCACGCGTCGAACGCTCCGGGCACGGCGGCGGCGAGCGGTCCGGTGCCGGGGACGAGGTCGAGGCCGAGCGAGCGGTAGTGCTCCGCGCTCGCGCCCGCGGGTGCGGGCCCCTGGCCGCACAGCACGCGCACCTCGCCGCCGGCGGGCGCGAGGATGATGGGTACCTCGCCGGCCGGACCGTTGAGATGCGGCTCGACCACATGCAGCACGAACCCGGCGGCGACGGCCGCGTCGAAGGCGTTGCCCCCGTCCTCGAGAACCGCCATCGCGGACTGCGAGGCCAGCCAGTGCGTGGAGGACGCCATGCCGAAGGTGCCTTGCAAGGTGGGGCGCGTGGTGAACAGATGCTCGGCCATGCCCGCAGGCTAACGCGGTACTACTCGTCACTACTCGTCTAGGGTCGGGAGGCATGGTCAACTCCCCTCCCCCGTCTCATGTGCTGGTCGCGTTCGGTGCCGCGGACGAAGCGGTACCTCTGCCGGGCGGTCAGGGCGGCACCTGGCGGGCGGGCCCGATCGTGGTCAAACCGACGGGGTCGGCCGAGGAGACGGCGTGGCGGGCGGAGATCCTGGACGCGCTGCCGGAGTCCGCGGACTTCCGGGTGGCCCGCCCGGTGCGCGCTTCTGGGGGCACCCCCTCTGGGAGAGGGACCTGGACGGCGGACGGCTGGGAAGCCTGGCATCTCGTGGCCGGTCGCACCGATCCGCACCGTACACAGGACGTCGTCCGTACGGGAGAGGCCTTCCACGCGGCTCTCGCCGCGCTCGCTCCCGGGCGCCCGGGGTTCCTGGACACGCGGGACGATGCCTGGACGCGGGCCGACGCCCTGTCCTGGGACCTGGACCACGAGGCCGAAGCGGACACATCAGATGGCTCCGACGGCGCGTTCGGCATGCTGGCGCCGCTCCTGGCCGCGCGGACCCCGCTGACGACGGGCGACGAACAGCCCGTGCACGGCGACCTTTTGGGCAACGTGCTGTTCGCGGACGGGCTGCCGCCCGCGGTCATCGACTGGCCGGTGTACTGGCGACCGCCGGCCTGGGCCTCGGCGGTCGCCGTCGTGGACGCGCTGCTCTGGTACGAGGGCGACCCCGGCCTCCTGACGCCGTGGCTGCGTGACCCCTGCCGTCACCAGCTTCTGCTCCGCGCGCTGATCTACCGCGTGGCGACCACGCGGGAGGCGGGCCGGCCGGCCGAAGCGACGTACTGGCCGGTGGCGAAGCTGGTGCTGGAAGGAAGGCAGGGCCGGTAGCGGCCGGCCGGGAGGGTTCCTCAGCGGCCGTTGCGCGAGAAGTGCTGGTAGTCCGGGTTGGACCAGCGCCCGCCCCACTCCCAGCCGATCGCACGGAACGCCCGGGTGATCACATCACCGGACCTGATCATGCCCTTCGCGTTCCGCCACCGGTCGAGGTAGCGGGCGCCGGCCGGTGGATGGATCCGGCCCGTCCTGTCGACGTACGGGTTCTCCACGGTGTTGATGTCGATCGCGTCCCCGTACGAGTGCTGCGAGAGGCTGCCCGGATTGCCCACGACCTGGCGGCAGTTGAAGGCCGAGGTGTTGTCGTCGGCCATGGAGGCCCGGTCGCTGCCGTGGTACGCGGACAGCGGGCGCATCTTGCGGATCGGGAACTTGGCGCCGAACGCCTTCCAGAACACATAGAGCACGTCCTTCGCGACGCGCTCGTGGACGACCATCTCGCCGGTGTGCACCTTCCCGTCGAACCCCCAGTGGCTCATCCGCAGCAGCCGCAGCCGCTGAGGAGGGACCGGGCAGCCCGGGCGGTAGGTGCGGCCGAGCGCGGCCCGGGTGACGGGCAGCGTGCGGTGCTGGAATACGGGGCCCTTGGGGGCTGCTGCCCGAGGGGCGGCCGTCGAGATCGCTGGAGAGGGCGGAGGGGCGAAGGAGCCGGTGGAGGAAGCGGAGGCGGGGCAGGCGCCGGCCGTGAGCAGCAGGACACTGGCCGCAGCGGCGACCCGAAGTACGATTTGCACCGAATCACCATATTGAGCGCGATCAAGGAACGCTTGGTCGACAAGCCGGGAGGCGGCACAGTGCACGGCGAGTACAAGGTTCCCGGCGGCAAGCTCGTGACCGTCGACCTCGAGGTCGACGAGGACGAAGGGGTCCTGCGGCAGGTGCGGGTGGCCGGGGACTTCTTCCTGGAGCCCGACGACGCCTTCGAGGTCCTGAGCCAGTCCCTGAACGGCGCTCCCGCCGACACCGACGCCGCCGGCCTCGCGGCCCGGATCGACGCCGCGCTGCCGCCGGGCACGGTCCTGTACGGGCTCACCACCGAGGGTGTGGGCATCGCCGTACGGCGTGCGCTCGCGCATGCCACGGACTGGACCGACTACGACTGGCAGCTGATCCACGAGGGCCCGCAGCCGCCGGCCCTGCACATGGCGCTCGACGAGGTCCTGACCACCGAGGTCGCCGAGGGGCGCCGGCCGCCGACGCTGCGGATCTGGGAGTGGGGCGCGCCGGCCGTGGTCATCGGCAGCTTCCAGTCCCTGCGCAACGAGGTGGATCCTCAGGGCGCCCGGCGGCACGGCATCGAGGTCGTACGGCGGATCAGCGGCGGCGGCGCGATGTTCTGCGAGCCGGGCAACACCATCACGTACTCCTTGTCGGTGCCGGATGACCTCGTGCAGGGTCTGTCCTTCGCGGACAGCTACGCGTACCTCGACGACTGGGTGCTCGGCGCGCTCGGCGACATGGGCATCAAGGCCTGGTACCAGCCCCTCAACGACATCGCCACGGACGCCGGAAAGATCGCCGGCGCCGCGCAGAAGCGGATCGCGGGCGGCGGGGGTGCGGTCCTGCACCACGTGACGATGGCGTACGACATCGACGCGGACAAGATGCTCGAGGTGCTGCGGATCGGGCGCGAGAAGCTCTCCGACAAGGGCACCAAGAGCGCGAAGAAGCGGGTGGATCCGCTGCGCCGGCAGACGGGGCTGCCACGGGCCGCGGTGATCGAGCGGATGGCGGGGTCGTTCCGTACGCGCTACGGGCTGACGGCGGGGAAGGTGACGGACGAGGAGATGGCGCGGGCGCGGGAACTCGCGCGGACGAAGTTCAGCTCGCAGGAGTGGACGGCGCGGGTGCCGTAGCGCCACTGCCGGTCTCCGCCTTCTCCCAGGCGGTGACGCCGAGTTGGGCGGTGGTGCCGATGTCGATCGGGCCGCCGTCACCCGGCTGCAGGACATGGCCCGCGCGGCCCGGGACCGGCGCGATATCGAAGAACGTCCCGTGCGGGGCGGGCCGCGCGGCATCGGTGACCGTGTTGCGCCAGGTCAGGGAGGCGGTCGCCGATTCGCCCGGCTTCAGCGTGAACGGCTTGGGCTTGGCGTTCCCGAGACCGGTGCCGATGGCTTCGGTGCCCTTGAGCACGTCGATCGCGACGGGTTCACGGTCCTCGTCGAGGATGGTGAGCGCGGGATAGCCGTTCAACTCATACGCTCCGGTACCGCAGTTGGTGAGCGTGATGCTCATCGACCTCAGACCCATCGCGGCGTTGACCATGCCGGACGTGGCCCGCAGCCCCTCCCCGTCGCAGGCCGTGGCCGTCACGGCGGCACCGGGCTCGTCGCTCGGTGCGGGGGTGTCGAGCGGTGCGGTGTCGATCGGCGGGACCGTGGGCGGCTGCGAGGCGCGCGCCGGGTCGGCCTCGCGGTCCAGTTCGTCGGCGAGCGAGCCGCAGCCCGTCGCCAGGGCCGTCAGGGTCGCGACGAGCGCCAGGGCGAGGACGGGCCGTACGGATATGCGGGTCACCGCAGGATCATTTCACGGGCCGCCGGACGCACCTCCGGCTCACCCGCCCCGAGCCCGGACCAAGCCGCTCTCGTACGCGAACACCACCAGCTGCGCCCGGTCCCGCGCCCCCAGCTTGGTCATCGCGCGGCTCACGTGGGTCTTCGCCGTGTACGGGCTGATCACCATGTGCGCGGCGATCTCCTCGTTGCTCAAGCCCCGGGCCGCGAGCGCGGTGACCTCCAGTTCGCGGGGCGTGAGGTGTTCAAGGCCGGGCGCCGTCGCGCGGTCCGGCGGACGGGCGACGAACTCGCCGATCAGCCGGCGCGTGACCGACGGCGAGAGCAGTGCCTCGCCGGCCGCGACGATCTGGACGGCCTGCAGCAGGTCGGCCGGTTCGGTGTCCTTGAGCAGAAAGCCGCTCGCGCCGGCCCGCAGCGCCTCGAAGACGTACTCGTCCAGACCGTAGTTGGTGAGGATCACGACGCGGACGGCGGCGAGGTCCGGGTCGGCGGCGATCCGCCGGGTCGCCTCGATGCCCGTCATCACCGGCATCTGTACGTCGACCAGGGCGATGTCCGGTACCGAGGCCCGCACGAGGTCGACTCCCCGCGCCCCGTCGGCCGCTTCGCCGACCACCTCGATCCCGTCCTCCGCGTCCAGGAGCGCGCGGAAGCCGGCCCGCATCAGGGCCTGGTCGTCGACGAGTACGACGCGGATCACTTCGCCTCCCCTTCTCGTACCGGCGATTCCTGGGCGCGCGATTCCCGTACTGGCGATTCCTGGGCGCGCGATTCCTGTACTGGCGATTCCTGCGCTCGCGATTCCCGTTCCCGCGATTCCTGCGCTCGCGATTCGCCTGCGCGCAGCGGCAGTTGAGCCCGGACCAGGAAACCCCCCGGGGCCTTCGGGCCGCACTCCAGCGTGCCGCCGAGCCCTTCCACGCGCTCCCGCATCCCGGTCAGTCCGATACCCGGCTCGAATCCCGCGTCCGGGTCCGCGCGCCCGTCGTCCGCCACGAGCACCTCCAACAGCCCTTCCTCTACGGCGAGTCGTACGGTCACCTCCGAGGCCCCCGCATGGCGCGCCGCGTTCGTCAGGGCCTCCTGCACGATGCGGTACGCCGTGTGCTGTATCTCGTCCGGCAGCTCGCCGTCGTAGTCGGTGAGGGTGACGGAAAGGCCGGCGGCGCGGGCGCGCTCCACGACCTCCTTGACCCGGGCCACCGGGCCGGGCTCGCGCAACACCACAAGAGTGGCGCGCAGTTCACGCATCGCCTCGCCGCTCGCCTCCTGGATCGCGAGCAGCGCGGGCGGCACCTCTTCGCCGCGCTTACGAGCCAGGTGGACCGCGACACCGGCCTGGAGCTTCACCACGGCGATGCTGTGGGTGAGGGAGTCGTGGAGTTCGCGGGCGATCCGCAGCCGTTCCTCGCCGGCGCGGCGCAGGGCGACTTCCTCGCGGGTGCGTTCGGCGTCCAGGGCGCGCTGTTCGGTCTGGCGGAGGTACGCCTGCCAGTTCTGGTCGGCGAGACCGGTGACGACCGCGCAGAGGAACCAACCGGCAAGCAGCAGCGTGGTGTTGACGCCCTCACCCAGGCCCGCGAACACGGCAAGGAAGAGCAGCGCCGCCACCGCACCCACCAGGCGGTGCCCCGCACGGGCGGCCGTGTGCACGGCGCCGACCACGGGGAGCGCCGCGGCGGCGCCGGGTTCGGCGAGCGCCACGTATCCCGACAGGCAGAGCGTGGCGACGGCGAGGGTCACACGGGGCGCCGGCCGGTAGCCGGCGAGGGCGAGGGAGCCCACGGAGGCGAGCGCCAGCGCCGGCCGTCCCGCGCCGGCTGGGGCCGTCGCGACCACCAGGGCGCAGACGACCGCGGCGAGCACGCCGTCCGCCGCCCGGCCGCGCCATGTCACCTGCTGCTGCGGCCTGTTGAGCTCGACGCCATCGGTCGTCACGGCACTCCCCTCCCCTGTACGTCCGCCCGCACGCACCCGGAACGCGCACCCTAGACGCCCGCGCCCCCGCCGCACGTCATCCGCCCGCACCGATTCTGCGCTACTCCCCTCGCAGTAGTCCTCACACGGCACCGCCCCGCCCGCACCAGCCGCAGGTCGGTCCGGCCGTACGACGACCGCGGCACCCCCGCGGGGCCAGCATCGAGGTCATCAGCAGGCGCCCGGTCCGCCCAGCGGAAAGGCGCCGGACACCGGCGCGATCCGCCCGACGGAAGGCGCCCGACACCGGCGCGGTCCGCCCGACGGCCAGACGCCCGACACCCGCCACGGAGGCCCACGATGCCCGGTCCGTTCCGCTATACGCAGCCCACTCCGCCCAAGTCGGCCACCGGCCGCACCGCCGAGGTCTACGCCCAGATCGGCGAGGACTTCGGCATGGACAAGCTGGCCACCTTCCAGGTCCTCTCGCCGTCGGACGAACTCCTCTCCTCCGCCTGGTCGTTGATGCGTGAGTCGCTGCTCTCGGGAGAGGGTTCGCGCACCGGCAAGGAGCTGGCCGCGCTCGGCGTCTCGCAGGCGAACCGCTGCCAGTTCTGCGTGGACGCCCACACGATGCTGCTGCACGCGACCGGCGACCACCGGCTCGCCGAGCAGGTCGCCGCCGACGGCGTGCCCGAGGACGAGAGGTACGCACGGATCCTGGCCTGGTCGAAGGAGAGCCGTGAGCCCGGCAAGGTGTCGGCCCCTCCGGTGCCGAAGAGCGAACAGCCCTCGTACATCGGCACCGCGCTCGCCTTCCACTTCATCAACCGGATCGCGTCCGCGCTGCTCGCCGTCGACCTGTTCCCGGGCGGCGCACAGAAGTACCGCGCCGTGCGCAGCCTCGCCGGCCGCTCCCTGTCCAAGGCCGTGCGGCGTGTCCCCGAGCCGGGGCTGAGCCTGCCGCTGCTCACCCACCAGTCCGCCGGGCCCTCCTGGGCGGCCGGGAAGCCGGTCGGCAACGCGTTCGCCGCGCTGCGCAGCGCGGCCCTGCTGGGTGCGGGGCTGCTCGACGAGGACGACCGGAAGTACGTCGAGGCGCAGGTGATCCAGTGGAACGGTGAGCACCCGCCGGCCGACTGGCCCGGACTGCCCGCCCGTGACGACCGTCCTGGCGCCCGCCTCGCGCTGCTTGCCGCGCTGGCTCCGTACAGCATCGCGGACGAGGACGTCGCCGCCTGGCGCACACCGGAGCACGCCGACCACTGCCTGGTGCACCTGGTCGGTTATGGCGCCTTCCTCGCCGTCGACCGGATCGCGACCGCCTTCGAGACCGCCCTGGAGTCCTGATGACCACCGCACCCACCCAGACCGACGCCTGGAACGGTCCGGTCGGCACCCACTGGGCCAAGCACTACGAGCGGTACGACGCGATGCTGAGCGAGTTCGACGCGGCGCTGTTCGAGGCCGCGGCGATCCGGCCGGCCGACCGGGTCCTCGACATCGGGTGCGGCGCGGGGTCGACCACACGCGCCGCGGCCCGGCTCGCCTCGAAGGGCCGCGCGCTGGGCGTGGACATCTCGGCGCCGCTCCTGGAGCGGGCGCGCGCCGAGCTGCTGCCCAATCTCTGGTACGAGGAGGCGGACGCGCAGACGTTCCCGTTCACGGCGGGCGGCTTCGACGTGCTGATCAGCCGGGGCGGCGTGATGTTCTTCGACGATCACCGGGCGGCGTTCGCCCACCTGGGCAGGGCGCTGCGGCCGGGCGGCAGGTTCGCGTTCATCTGTCCGCAGCCGGTGGACGCGCAGAGCGTGGAGGCGCGGGTCTTCGGACGCCTTGCCGAGCTGAGGCCGCAGACGCCGGACCCGGCCGTGCTGGCCGCCCATCGCGCGATGGCCTCGCTCTCGGAGCCGGACCGGCTGCGGGAGGTCCTTGCCGATTTCTCGGAGGTCGCGATACGTCCGGTGCACGCCGCCTCCGTCTACGGCAGCGATCCGCAGGACGCGGTGGACTTCGTGCTCTCGCGCGGTCCGCGGGCCGAGGTGTCCGCCGGCGTCCGGTCGGCGATGGCGGAGGTGTTCGAGCCGTATGCGGGTCCGCTCGGGGTGCGGCTGCCGTCGAGTGTGTGGCTGGTGACGGGCGTACGCCCCTGAGGCCAGGAGCCCTTGAGCCCCGGCTGCCCCCACCCTCGATTCCGACAATTCACCGCAGCTCATGCCAAACAGCGGATCAACAACCGGTAGCCGGACGGGACATGAGCCACGTCTCGTCCGGCTCCCCTGTTCCCCGGAGCTGCACTTGTGGCACTGTCATCCCTCACACCCCCGCTCTCGCGCGGCTGACCCCCGCGTTTCCCCCGCAGGAGGTGGACGCCATGCGTTCGCTGCCACTGCTGCTCGCCGGGCGCCTGCTGCCGGTCGTCGTTCTCGCCACGGCCGGCTGGGCCTGGACGAGCGGCCCGTACGCCCCCGACGACGTCCAGCCGGCCGCCGCCCCCCGACCTCAGGCGAAGCCTGTCGCCAAGTACGACAAGCCGCCCGAGCCCTGTGGTGCGGTCGATGCCGCCGTGGTCAAGAAGCTCGTGCCCGGCGCCAAGACCGCGGGCAAGGAGATAGAGCTCACCGATCCCGACCGGCGCCGTACGTGTTCGTGGAGCGCGCTCAAGAACTTCGACTACCGCTGGCTCGATGTGTCGTACGAGATCTTCGACTCGCAGAAGTCCGCCGAAGCCGCGTACAAGAAACACAGCGCGGGCGAGGCGCAGCCGCTGGCGGACCTCGGCGACGCCGCCGCGATCAAGGTGGAACTCACCACCAAGGACAAGCAGCAGACCCGCGAGGCCGTGGTGACGGCGCGCTCGGGCAATGCCCTGGTGACCATCACGTACAACGGCTGCGATTTCGAGTCCCGCAAGGCGCCGACCCCCGCGTCGATACAGGAGGGCGCGGAGGCTGCGGCCCGCGCGGCGATGGAGCAGCTCACCGCGCAGGCCTGAAGTCCGCTGTCAGTACAGCGTGCCCATCGCCTGCCGGACCTCCGTGAGCGTGGCCTCGGCGACGGCCGTGGCGCGCTCATTGCCCTGGCGCAGGACCTTGCGGAGATACGTACGGTCGGCCGCGTAGTCGGTGCGGCGGGCGCGCAGCGGGGCCATGAAGGTGTTGACCGCCTCCGTCAGGCGCCGCTTGAGCACGGCCGCCCCGCCGTCGCCGATCTCCTCGGCGACCGCCCGTGGATCCGCGCCCTCGCACAGGGCGGCGAGCAGCACCAGGCTGGACACTTCGGGGCGGTGGTCCGGGTCGTACGTGATGTGCCGTTCGGCATCGGTCTTCGCGCCCTTGATCAGCTTCGCGGTCTCGTCGGCGGTGGCGCTCAGCGAGATCGCGTTGCCCCGGGACTTGCTCATCTTGGTGCCGTCGGTGCCGAGCAGCAGCGGAGCCTCGGAGAGCAGGGCGTCCGGTACCGGGAACACCGGCCCGTACCGCTCGTCGAACCGCCGCGCGACCGTCCGCGTGACCTCCAGATGCGGCAGCTGGTCCTGTCCGACCGGCACCAGGTTCGCCTTGCAGAACAGGATGTCCGCCGCCTGGTGCACGGGGTACGTGAACATCAGGCCGCTCACCGCCGACTGCCGCGAGTGGGCGATCTCGTCCTTGACGGTGGGGTTGCGCTGGAGTTCGGCCACGGAGACCAACGACAGGAACGGCAGCAGGAGTTGGTTGAGCGCGGGGATCGCGCTGTGCGTGAACACCGTGGAGCGCTCGGGGTCGATCCCGATGGCCAGGTAGTCGAGGAGCAGTTCCTCGACGATCTCGGCCTGCCGCTCGGCGACGTCACGGTCGGTGAGCACCTGGTAGTCGGCGACCAGGACGAACGTCTCGACGCCGGCGTCCTGGAGTCTGACGCGGTTGCGGAGGGTGCCGAAGTAGTGCCCGAGGTGGAGCGGGCCTGTGGGCCGGTCGCCGGTGAGCACCCGGAAGCGTCCGGGGTCGCGCTGGATCTGCTCCTCGAGCTCGGCGCTGCGGCGCCGGGCGACGGAGATGCTGTCGGTCGTGAGGCTGGTGCCGGTGATGGTGTCGGTCTGCATGGTGGTTCCTGCCTGCCGCGAGGGAGTGGGTGTCCGGGCCGGGACGGGCCGAGGGGTCCACTGCGTGCAGGGGCCGGGCCGTCCGTGTGGCACGGCCCGGGGTGTGTCTGATCAGTGGCCGCTCCTAGAGGGAGCGCCACCAGCGCAGACAGCACGTGATCGACATGGGTTCAGGGTACGGGACGGGGTGCCGGTGGCGCATCGGTCTTTCGGCCGGGTGCGGGTTCGGCGGCGGGGTGGGTGCGGGCTCGTTGCCGGGTGCGGGCTCGGCCACGGGGTGGGTGCGGGCTCGTTGCCGGGTGCGGGTCGGTTGTGCCTGTGGCGGGCTGACTCAAACGCCGGCGGGGCCGGGTTTATGATCACCGCCAACCTGTCGATCCGGGGGGATCCCATGCAGCCGAAGGCCGAGACCGTACGTGCCGTCAACCGACTCACGCGGCGGTGGGCCGGGGCGCAGGCCGGGGTGGAGTCGACGGTGTTCTCCTCGCCCAGTCTGTGGCCGCTGCTCGCGCTGCTCGCGGATCCCGCCGCCGGGCCCGCGCGGCAGGAGCTGGAAGAGGCGGTCGGGGTACGGGCGGACCGTGCGATCCGGATGGCGCACGATCTGCTCGACGCCTTCTCCTCGATACGCGGGACACGCACCGCGCTGGGTCTCTGGACCGCCGAGGACCTCTCCCTGTATCCGGAGTGGACGCTGCGGCTGCCCACCGGACTGACCGGCCGGCTGGACAAGGATCCCGCTGTCAGCCGGAAGCGGCTGGACGCCTGGGCGGCCGAGCACACCGACGGTCTGATCCCTTCGATGCCCGTACAGGTGGACGACGCGACCCAACTCGTGCTCGCGGGCGCCCAGTTGGTCCGTACGCGTTGGCTGCGCCCGTTCACCGACACGCTTCTGTGGCCGCAGGAAGGGCCCTGGCGTGACCGCCCGCTGCTCGGCCTGCACCGGACTTCCTCCCTGCTCGACCGCTTGGCCGTCGTCGGGACCCCGTCCGGACCGCTCACGGTCCTCAAGGTCCTCGGCAGCACCGGAGTCGATGTGCATCTGCTGCTCGGGCCCGCGCAGTGGACGCCGTCCGAGGTCCTGGCGCAGGGCATCGACGCCTTGCACGGCGAGGCCGTGACCGGGGACCGTCTGCCGCTGGGGGAACCCGGCCCCGGAGTGTCGGTCACCGACGAGCGCGGTTTCCGCCCCGACCGGCCCCAACTCCACGTCACCACCACCCCGTTCCGTATCGAGGCGCACCACGATCTGATGGTGCAGGCCGCCCTTTACGGCCTGGTCACCGCCTCCGACGGGAGCAGCGGTCACTTCCCCGGAATCGGACCGAGCCCCCTGGCGGTACAGCGGGCGGCTCAGTCGGCTCTCGCCGTGTTCGACGCCAAGGGCTTCGAGTCCGCGGCCGTTTCGGCCGTCCTTGCCGCACCCGGCTCCGCGCCGCCGCGGCGGGGGTACCCGGTGCGCCGTCTCACGGCCCCGGTCGACCGCCCCTTCGGCTTCCTCACCGTGCACCGCACGTCCCGGCTCGTCCTCGCGGCCGGCTGGGTGGCCGACCCGGTCCCGTACCCGGAGGACGACCGCCGGTAGGGAATGAAGTACTAGGGAGCGAAGTACGGATCGGCCGCGATCGCCGCGAACGCCCGCTGGGCCGCGCCGCCGTCCGGCACCGTCACCCGCCAGTGCGCGTCCGCGTCGGTGCCGTCGCGGTGGAAGTAGACCAGGGCCTTCAGGCCGGGGAAGGACTCCTTGACGGCGGTGTGCGCCGCGCCCAGCCACGCCGCCTGCACCGGTTTCGTGTCCGCCCGGTGGACGCCCGTCTCACCGACGATGAACGGCTTTCCGTGCGAGCGGGCGAACGCGTGCGCGGCGTCGAACATCAAGGTGAACGGCCGGTAGTCGTACGCGGGTTCCTCCGGGCGCGGCCGTGCGTACCCGTCCGCGCCGATCCAGTCGACGTACGCGGAACCGGGGTAGAACGGCTCCGCCTTGGCCGTCTCGCGGTAGGCCCGCCACGTCGGGCACCACACGAACGCGACCTGCGGCGCGGGAGCGGCGAACCGCCCGTGCACGTACTGCCATACCTCCTTGAAAAGCCCGGTGTCGGTGTACCGGAGGTCGAACTCCCAGGTGAAGCGCATCAGAAGCGGGGCTCCGAGCGCGCCGAGTGCCCGCGCCTGACCGTCGATCCAGGTGTCGTGGGTGCCGGCGAGGATCGCCCGCAGGCGTCCGGTGTCACCGGCCGCCCACGACAGCATCGGGATGCGGCCCGCCGCGATATCGGTGCGCATCCGCGCGAGGGGCGGGGCCGCGTCGTACATCTGGAAGCAGTGGTTGATGCCGAGCCCGTGCCCGATCTTCGATTCGAGCGGCTCGGGCCCTGAGACTCCAAAGTCGTCGCCGACGTAGTTGTACGCGCCGAGGTGCGCGCCCGAGGCCGGGATCAGGGACGCCGCCGACAATGCCGAGGCCCGCGCCGGGGC
This sequence comes from Streptomyces sp. N35, assembly GCF_016464295.1. Classification (NCBI taxonomy): domain Bacteria; kingdom Bacillati; phylum Actinomycetota; class Actinomycetes; order Kitasatosporales; family Streptomycetaceae; genus Streptomyces; species Streptomyces sp. N35. The sequence goes on from NZ_JAEIMH010000004.1 coordinate 172,620, forward strand.
GGCGCCGAGCACCGGCGTCGCGGAGGCCGCGAGCGCGCCCAGGCCGAAGGCCCTGCGGGTGAGGCCGGTCATCGTCCGCCCTCGATCTCGATCAGTGTGAACTCCGGCTCCGGTACGTGCCGTTGGGACCGGGCATCGGTGACCGCCGCGCCCCACTGGGTGAACTCCGGTGTCTTGTCCCGGTACCCGCGGTTGCCGCGCAGGGTGATGCGCCGGCTGTCGCGGACGCTCATCGCGTACGGGTGCGGGCCGAGTACCGTCGCGACGCGGAAGAGGACGGAGTTGGCGAAGAGCAGATCGCGGCAGCGGTCGAGCTCGACGGCTCGGGAGCGCCAGCCGTGGATGTGGTCCTCGGTCTGCAGCCCGAGGAAGTCCCAGCCCACTACGTTGCGCAGGACCACCTCCCGCAGTTCGTGGTGCTCGATCGACAGCTCGTACAGGCGGGAGGGCACGGCGGTGTTCTCGACCAGGAAGCCGTTGTCGGACCAGCCGTTGGCGCTCCAGATGTTGGCGAAGGTGCCGCCTCCGCCGCGCACCCAGATGCTGTGCTTGTGGCGGCCGCGGTAGGTGTAGCCGGGGTTGCCGGTCTCGGCGGCGCCCTCGGGGTGCCACTTCACGAACTGAGTGGTGAGGTCGGAGAGTTGAGAGCCCGGCCCTGAGCGCCACAGCAGGCTCACCGCGCCCGGGGTCCGCTCGGCCGTGTCGAGTCCGAGGCCGCTGATGTGGTTGCGTCCGCCGTACGGGGTGGAGAGCAGGGCGCGCGGGCGGTCGGGGTCGCTGAAGTTCGGGTGGGCGTCCACCGTGCGCAGCCACGTCTGGCGCGGGTGCAGTCCGATCAGGCGGGAGCGGGTGCGCAGGGCGAGGGTGCCGCTCAGGTGGTACCGGCCGATGGGGACGAAGACCGTGTCGTGGCGGTCGACGGCGGCCTGGAACACCGCCAGGTCGTCGGCGCCCTGCCCGATCGCGCGGCCCATCCGCTCGGCCACATCGGCGACGCTCACCCAGTCCTCGACGGGCGGGGGCGGTGCGGCATCGGTGCGGAGCATCGCGCGGATGCGCTCGCCCGTCACCCCTCTCGTATCCGAGAGATACACCCCGTCGCGCCGGGATTCGTCCGCGCTCAGCGCGCTCTCGACGCGCAGGCCGTAGGTGAGTTCGCGGACGATTCCGCTGCCGGGGCCGCTGGTGCGGGTGCCGCTCTGCGCGCGCAGGAGCAGGGTCTCGGTGGCGGTGGTCGTGCAGTTGAGGAGGGTGAGCTGGTTGGCGAGGCGGATCAGGTCGTTCTCGGCGCCGGGGATCGAGGTGCTGTCGTTGAGCACCGCCACCGCGTCGGTGACCGCGTCGAAGTGCGAGTCCTCGATGTAGAGGTGCTGCCACTGGCCGGGGAAGGACGCGAAGCCGCGCGGGGTGCGGGCCACCACCGCTCGTACGACGGTGAGCTTGGCGTCGTTGAACATCGTGACCGCGGCCGTGCGCTGCCCCTCGAAACGGCAGTCGAGCAGGGTGGTCTGCCAGCCCGCCGACGCGGCGTACGCCTGGAAGCCGACCTCGCCGCCGAAGACCCGTACGCGCTGGATGAGGTTGGCGTTGTGGTCGATGCCCGCGAGTCCCTCGCCGACCTCGATGTCGAGGTCCTGCAGGATGCAGAGCTGCGCGCCGCCGAAGCGGACGGCCAGGGCGTCCGGGTTGCCGGGCTCGATGCGCAGATCGAGGTTGACCAGGGCCGAGCCGAAGGTGTCGTTGTTGGCGTACGAGACCGGTCCGCCGACCGGCCGGCGCAGGAAGCCGAACATCTCGCGCGGGATGCCGTCGGCGTAGCCGGGGGTGTGCGCGCCGAGGACGAACAGCGGGCGCTTCGCCCCGTATCCGATCACGCGCACCGAGTCGGGCACGGTCACCCGCGAGGTCAGCCGGTAGGTGCCCGCGGGGACGAGGACGACTCCGCCGCCGTCGCCCTTGGGGAAGTCGCGGGCGCCGAGCAGGATGTCGCCGAGCCCGTTGGCCTGGCCGCGCCGGGAGGCCTCGTCGAGTGCGGCCTGTACGGCGGCGGTGTCGTCGCCGACGCCGTCCGCATGCACCTCGAAGCCGGGGCCGCCGAGCAGGACGGCGGCCGGGTCCGGGGGACGGCCGGTGTGGATCGAGCGGTATGCCACGGGGTCGCCGTACCGCGTTCCCGCCGCGGTCGCGGGCCGCGGCAGCAGCGGTACGGCGGCGACGCCGGCGCCGAGCGCCACGAAGCCGCGTCTGGACAGGCTGCGGTGGTCCGGGGGCATGCGGAACTCCCTCTCCTGTGCGGGTAGTCGGGATGACACGGAGGACGGCTCCGCAGGACACGGAGGACGGCTCCGCGGCAGGGTCTTGCGGTGATCAGGGCGCGGCGGCCACGGTCTCGCCGGGCTGCGGGGAGCACGGCAGGAGCCGGTGGCGCTCCGCCCGCCGGCCGTCGGTGGGGTCGGGGGGGAGCGCGGGGGCCTGGGGGGCCATCTCCTCCCGCGGGGTGGGGGATCCGGTCCAGTTCAGGTCGCTGTGCAGGGGCAGTTCGGGCTGTCCGAGCACGGCGAGCGACAGGTCGTGCGGTACGTCGATTCCTCGGCGCCCGGCCGCGGCGCGGAGCTCCTCGGCGCGGTGGCTCTCGGCGAGGAGCAGGCCGGTGAGCCGGTTGTCGCGGACCAGGCCGACGATCTCGTCCGGGGTGAGTTCATCGGGGTCGATGGTCAAAGGGCGCAGCCCGGCGTCCCGTAGCGCGGTGCGATAGCCGTCGAGCCGGTCCTGGTGCGCCTCGCGGCCGCCGGGGGCGCCGACGAAGCCGATGCGCCGATGGCCGTGGCCGAGGAGGACCCGTACGACATCGGCCGTTGCGCGGATGTAGTCGGCGCCGACGAACGCGAGGTTCGCCCCGCCGGGCAGGTCCCGGCGGCCGACGAACACGAACGGGAAGCCGTCCTCGCTCAGGCGCGCCAGTTCGGCCTTGTCCTCGCCCCGCCCGAGCAGTACACAGCCGTCGGTGACCGCGAGCCGTGCGCGGCCCTGTCCGGTGAGGCTGCGGCGGCCGTCCGCGACCGGGGCGCTGGTGAACAGGAGCAGGTCACAGGCCCGCCGTTCGGCCTCGGCTTCTATCCCGCGCAGGAACGGGAAGTAGAAGTCGGCGCTCGTGGAGGGGAAGACGGGTTCGTAGGTGAAGACGCCCACGATCTGGTTGCGGCCCCGGGCCAGGCGCTGGGCGAGCGGGTTCGCGGCGTATCCGGTACGGGTGATCGCGTCGAGGACACGGCGGCGGGTGGCGTCGCCCACGCGGTCGTACTCGGCATTCAGGACAAGCGAGACGGTTGCCTGACTCACCCCTGCCAACCGCGCCACGTCGGCCTGGGTCACCCGTGCGGTCATCGGTTCACCTCCCCTGCCCCAACACTTAGTTATGCGCATAACGAACTGTTCCGGTCCGGCGGTTCGCCAAGGCCGTCTGGGCAGGGATGCTCATCGCTGCGGGTCGGCGGCGTCAAGGGGCGCGCAGTCGTTATCCGTATTACTGAACGGCATCGCGGCGGGCGAAATCCCGTCGCGGCCTGGGCACTTGCCCTGCGTAACACCGCCGCAGCCGCCGGTGACCACCCGCTAATCCGTATTACTCCTGCCGCAACACCCTTGACGCGGCGCGTGATCCGCACCTAGCTTCCTCGGCATCTGCTCCAAGCAATACGTATTAGCCACTCTACGTGAGGGGTTTCCTTCCCATGCCTCAGGCTCCCGGCCGGCTCACCCAGCGCGATATCGCACGCCTCGCGGGTGTCAGCCAGACCACGGTGTCGCTGGTGCTCAACAACCGGCCCGACGCGGCACGTATCGCGCCCGAAACCCGGGAGCGTGTGCTGCGGGTGATCCGCGAGACCGGTTACGCGGCGGACCCGCTGGCGCGCCGGATGCTCAAGCAGCTCAACCAGATCCTCGGCGTCTTCACGTACGAGCCGGTCTTCCCTTCCACGAGCGCCGACTTCTACTACCCGTTCCTGCGCGGGATCGAGGAGAGCGCCGAGCTGAGCGGCTGTGATCTGCTCCTGTTCACCAGCGCTCCGGTGCAGGACGGGATCCGGCGGATCTTCCACGAGAACAACCGTCTGCGGGTCGCCGACGGCTGTGTCCTGCTCGGCCGGGCGATCCCGTCCGCGGAGCTCAGCCGCCTGGTCACGGAGGACTATCCGTTCGTCTGTGTCGGGCGCCGTGACGACGCGGACGGGCTTGCGGTGCCGTATGTCGGCGCCGACTATGTGGCCGCGACGGCCGAACAGGTGGACCGGGCCCGCGCGTTGGGGCACGAACGGTTCGCGTTCGTCGGTCCCGGCGCCGTGGCCGAGTCGTCGGCGGACCGTCTGGAGGGGTTCCGCAGGGCGGCCGGCGAGGACGCGCTGCAGGTCGGGGTCGAGCTCCCGGACCCGGTCGACCGGCTTGAGCGGATCCTCGCGGCGGGTGCCACCGCGGTGCTCGTCGACTTCCTCTCCGATGCCGTCGAGCTGACCGAGGCGGCGCGGGCCCGCGGTCTGCGGATCCCCGAGGACCTCTCGGTGATCGCGCTCGGCGATCCCACCACGCCGGTCGACGCCCCGCTCGACTACACGGGCTTCACCATCCCCCGCCAGGAGATGGGCCGCCAGGCCGTCGATCTCCTGACGGAGATGCTGCACGGCCAGGCCCCGGTCACCCAGCGGCTGCTCGCCTGCCGGCCGGTCGGGGGCGAGACGCTCGCGCCGCCGCCACGCCACTGACACCCGTACCAGCGCAGGAAACGTACGAACCGCACCGAACACGCACAAGTTCCTTCCGCACAAAGGAGACCCATGCAAGCGGACGTCCTCGTCATAGGCGGCGGTACCGGCGGTGTCGCGGCGGCGCTCGGCGCGCTGCGGGCCGGCCGGAGCGTGCTGCTCACCGAGGAGTACGACTGGCTCGGCGGGCAGCTCACCAGCCAGGCCGTGCCTCCGGACGAGCACACCTGGATCGAGCAGTTCGGCGCGACCGCCTCGTATCGCGCCCTGCGGGAAGGCGTCCGCGACTACTACCGGCGCCACTACCCGCTCACCGAGGCGGCCCGGGCCCGCCGGGACCTCAACCCCGGTGCGGGCCATGTCAGCCGGCTGTGTCACGAGCCGCGTGTGTCGGTCGCCGTGATCGACGCGATGCTCGCGCCGTACCGCGGTTCGGGACGCCTGACCGTCCTGCAGCCGTACCGTCCGGTCGCCGCCGAGACGGACGGCGACCGGGTCACCTCGGTCACGGTCGAGCACCGCGACACCGGCGAGCGGCTCACCCTCACCGGGTCCTATGTCCTGGACGCCACCGAGACCGGCGAACTCCTTCCGCTCACCGGCACGGAGTACGTCACCGGGTTCGAGGCGCAGTCCGACACCGGGGAGCCCAGCGCACCGGACGAGGCGCAGCCCCTGAACATGCAGGCCGTGTCGTACTGCTTCGCGCTCGACCACGTCGACGGCGACCGCACGATCGACAAGCCCGCCTCGTACGACTTCTGGCGCGCGTACGAACCCTCTTTCTGGGGCGCGCCGTTGCTCTCCTTCCGGGCGCCGCACCCGCGCACCCTGGACGTCGTCGAGCGGGGCTTCACCCCGAACCCCGGGGACGATCCGCTGTCCGTCGTCGCCGACCAGCGGGTCAGCGGCGGCGATATGAACCTGTGGACGTTCCGGCGGATCGCGGCCCGCGAGATGTTCACGCCGGGTGCGTACGCGAGTGACATCACGCTCGTCAACTGGCCGATGATCGACTACCTGGAGGGTCCGGCCATCGATGTGCCGGACGCCTCACAGCACTTGGCGCGGGCCAAGGAGCTCTCGTTCAGCATGCTGTACTGGATGCAGACCGAGGCCCCGCGCGCCGACGGCGGCACCGGCTTCCCCGGCCTGCGGCTGCGCGGCGACGTCACCGGTTCCACGGACGGTCTCGCGCAGGCCCCGTACCACCGCGAATCGCGCCGTATCCGGGCCGAGTACACCGTCGTCGAACAGGACCTCTCCCTGGATGCGCGCGGCGGCAAGGGCGCCGTGAACTACGGCGACTCCGTCGGCATCGGGATGTACCGCATCGATCTGCACCCCTCGACCGGCGGCGACAACTACATCGACGTGCCGTCCAGCCCGTTCGAGATCCCGCTCGGCGCACTGGTCCCGCAGCGCATGGAGAACCTCCTGCCCGCGTCCAAGAACCTCGGCACCACGCACATCACCAACGGCTGCTACCGGCTGCACCCCGTCGAGTGGAACATCGGCGAGGCCGCCGGGCTGCTCGCGGCCCACTGCGTCGAGCACGGGCTCAGCCCGCGTGCCGTGCGCAACACCCCCGAACGGCTCGAGACCTTCCAGCGTCTGCTCACTTCACATGGCGTGGAGCTGCGCTGGCCCGACATCAGCGGCTACTGATCAGGAGCACTCCTCATGCGTAAGCAGACCCGCATCTCGCTCGTCGCGCTCGCCGCCGGTTCGGTCCTGGCGCTCACGGCGTGCGGCGGTGGATCCGACACCGCGTCGGACGGTCCCGTGAATCTGCGGATGACCGTCTGGTCCGGCAGCCCCGAACACATGAAGCTGCTCAACGGGATCGCCGACGAGTACCGCAAGGCGAACCCGGACGTGAAGTCCATCAAGTTCGATGTGCTGCCCCTGGAGAACTACACGACGACCCTCACCACGCAGATAGCCGGCGGCAAGTCCCCCGACCTGGCGTGGATCTTCGAGAACTCGGCGGCGGACTTCGTCTCGTCGGGCGCGCTCGCCGAAGTGAAGGTCGACGACGAGAAGGACGTCCTGCCGTCCGCCAAGAAGATCTGGGAGCAGGACGGCAAGCTGTACGCCTACCCGTTCTCCACCTCGCCGTTCGGTGTGTTCGTCAACAACGACATGCTGAAGGAGGCCGGACAGCCCACGCCGGCCGAGCTCATCGCGCAGGGCAAGTGGAACTGGGACGAGGTCTCCAGGCTCGGCGGCGCGGTGCACGACAAGACCGGCAAGACCGGCATGGTCATCCGCGACTTCGACTACAAGACGTGGGACAACCTCGCCCAGTACTGGGGCGGCTGGGGCGCCGAGGCCTGGTCCGAGGACGGCAGGACGTGCGGCTTCGACAAGCCCGAGATGGTCGGGGCGATGACCTCGCTGCACAAGGCGGTCTTCGAGGACGAGTCGATGCTGGCCCCCGGCACCTCCGCGGACTTCTTCGCCGGTGAGTCCGCGATGACCGTCACGCAGATGAGCCGTGCCTCGCTCCTCGAGGACAAGTTCACGTGGGACTTCGTCCCGCTGCCCGAGGGTCCCGAGGGCGAGTACGACGTCATCGGACAGGCCGGTATCGCACGCCTCGCGCAGAGCAAGCACGCGAAGGAGGCCGACGGCTTCCTGGCCTTCATGACCAACAAGGAGAACTCGGCCAAGCTCGGCGCGTACTTCCCGCAGGCCCGCAGCTCACAGCTGGACGCCGCCACCCTCGCCAAGTCCAACCCGAAGCTCAGTGAGAAGCAGCTGTCGGACGTGGTGATCGACGGGATCGAGAAGGGCAAGGTCAAGCCGGTCCACAGCGGACAGGCGGAGATCAGCGACGCGGTGCGCGGCGCTCTGGACCCGCTGTGGAAGAAGGACGCGGACGTACAGAAGGTGCTGCAGGGCGTCTGCACCGCGATCAAGCCTCTGCTGGAGCAGTGACCTGCCCATGAAGACCCTTGAACGACCCCGCACCTCCGCCGCCGGCAAATCCGGCGGCGGGGAAAGGGGCCGGGCCCGGGCCGAGCGGGCGGTGTGGAGCGGCCGGCGCCGTGGTGAGGTGGCCGGCTACCTCTTCATCGCACCGCAGCTGATCGGCTCCGTGCTGTTCGTGCTCATCCCGCTCGGCCTGGTCGTCTGGTACAGCTTCCACGAGTGGAACGTGCTGGCCGGCACCTTCCATTCGGTGGGCGGCGACAACTACCAGAAGCTGCTCGACGACCCGAAGCTGCCCGGTGTCCTGAAGTCCACCGCGCTCTTCTCCGTCGGGCTCGTCGTCCTCAACCTGACGCTGGCCCTGGCACTCGCGGTGCTGCTCAACCAGAAACTGCGCGGCAGCGTGGTCTTCCGCACCCTGTTCTTCTCCCCTGTGGTCGTCTCGCTCGTCGCCTGGACGATCGTGTGGGGCTTTCTGCTGCAGAAGAACGGCGGTATCAACGCGGGCCTCGACGTGTTCGGCATCGAAGGGCCCAACTGGCTGCGCAGCGAGGGCACCTCGATGGTCTCGGTGATCGTCGTTCAGGTCTTCAAGAACGTCGGCCTGAACATGGTGCTCTTCCTGGCCGCGCTGCAGGGCGTACCGCGTGAGCTGTACGAGGCGGCGACGATGGACGGCGCCGGGCGCTGGCGGCAGTTCTGGAAGATCACCATGCCGATGATCAGCCCGACGGTGCTGCTCACGTCGATCATCACGGTGGTCGGCTCGCTGCAGGTGTTCGCCCAGATCGCGGTGCTCACGCAGGGCGGACCCAACAGCTCGACGACCGTCCTCGTCTACTACCTGTACCAACAGGCCTTCAAGTTCCATCACTTCGGATACGGCGCCACGCTCTCGGTCCTGCTGTTCGTGATCGTGCTCGTGCTGACCGTGATCCAGTGGCAGATGCGCAAGAAGTGGGTCTTCCATGAGTCGTAAGCTCTCGCCCCGCGCCAAGCTGGTGCTCTACGGGGTACTGCTTGTCCTCTGCGTGCCGTTCGTCTTCCCGACCTGGTGGATGGCCAGCTCCTCGCTGAAGCCGGTGAGCGAGGTGTTCGCCTTCCCGCCGTCGCTGCTGCCGGGCAACCCCACGGCCTCCGCGTACGAGAAGGTCTTCGAGCTGCAGCCGTTCGGGCAGCAGTACTTCAACAGCATGTACATCGCGGTGGCGGTGACGCTCGGCACGCTGATCGTGTCGTCGATGGCGGGCTATGCCTTCGCACGGATCCGCTTCCGCGGTCAGAACGTCCTCTTCCTGGTCGTCCTGACCGGTCTGCTGATCCCCAGCGAGGTCACGATCGTTCCGCTGTTCCAGATGTTCAACGACTGGGGCATGATCGACACCCACTGGCCGCTGGTCCTGGTGCCGGTCCTCGGCGCGCCCAGTGTGCTCGCGACCTTCATCATGCGGCAGTTCTTCCTCGCGCTGCCGGGTGAGCTGGAGGAGGCCGCGCGGATGGACGGTCTCGGCCGGTTCGCCATCTACTGGCGGATCGCGATGCCGCTGGCGCGACCGGCGCTGGCCGCGGTGGCGATCTTCACCTTCCTGCACAGCTGGAACCTCTACCTCGAACCGATCGTCTATCTGACGACGCCGGAGATGTTCACGCTCCCGCAGGCGCTGACGCAGTACGTGGACGCGTACGGCGGCCCGATGTGGAACGTGCAGCTGGCCGCCGCGTCGCTGACGGCCTTCCCGGTGCTCGCGGTGTTCGTGTTCGCGCAGCGGCAGTTCGTGGAGGGGCTTGCGCATACGGGACTGAAGTGACGGGGCCCTGAGACGCCGGGGGGGGCCCCCCCGGGGGGGGGGGGGGGGCGCCCCGGGCTGCGCTCCGAGTCCCCCACCTCCTCCTCGATCGGGATGAGCTGGTTGTCCTTCGCCGTACGGTCCGAGCGGGACAGCGAGCCCGTCTTGATCTGTCCGCAGCCCGTCGCCACCGCCAGGTCCGCGATGGTGGTGTCCTCCGTCTCGCCGGAGCGGTGCGACATGACGACCGTGTAACCGGCGCGGTGCGCCGTACGGACCGTGGCCAGAGCTTCGGAGAGGGTGCCGATCTGGTTGACCTTCACCAGGATCGAGTTGCCCACGCCGGTACGGATACCGTCCCGCAGCAGCGCCTCGTTCGTACAGAACACATCGTCACCGGTGAGCTGACAGCGGTCGCCGACCTGTGCTGTCAGCTCCCGCCAGCCGTCGAGATCGTCCTCGGCCATGGGATCCTCGATGGAGACGACGGGGTACGCGTCGATCAACTTCGCCAGGTACGCGGCGTGTTCGGCCGGTGAGCGCCGTACGCCCTCGCCCGCGTAGTCGTACATCCCGTCCTTGAAGAACTCCGAGGACGCCGGGTCCATCACCAGACCGATGTCCGCGCCCGGCCGGTAGCCCGCCCGCTCGATCGCGCGGACCACGAAGTCGAGCGCTTCCTCGGCCGTACGCAGGGACGGGGCGAATCCGCCCTCGTCGCCCACACCCGTGGCGTGGCCGGCCGCGAGGAGGTCGCGGCGCAGGGTGTGGAAGATCTCCGAGCCGATCCGTACGGCGTCGGCGAAGGTCTCCGCGCCCACCGGGGCGATCATGAACTCCTGGAAGTCCAGCGGATTGTCGGCGTGCGCACCGCCGTTGACGATGTTCATCATCGGCAGCGGGAGCAGGTGGGCGTCGGCCCCGCCGAGGTAGCGGTAGAGCGGCAGCCGGTGGGCCGCCGCGGCCGCCTTGGCGGTCGCGAGGGAGACGCCGAGCAGGGCGTTGGCGCCGAGCCGGGACTTGTCCGTGGTGCCGTCGAGTGCGACCAGCGCGGCGTCGAGGCCGGACTGGTCCTCGGCGGCGCGGCCGCGCACGGTGTCCGCGATCTCGCCGTTGACGTGGGCCACGGCCTGGGCGACGCCCTTTCCGTGCCAGCGCAGCGGGTCGCCGTCGCGCAGTTCCACGGCTTCGCGTGCGCCGGTGGACGCACCGGAGGGGACCGCGGCTCGGCCCAGCGAGCCGTCCTGAAGGGCGACATCCACTTCGACGGTGGGATTGCCGCGGCTGTCGATGATCTGGCGGGCGGTGACGGCGGCGATGGCGGTGCGGGTGGCTATGGAAGGCATGGGGTTCATGGCGCGGATGGCCCTTCCCGTTGTCGGTTGCCTCGACCTGCTTCGTTGCGACGACGGTGGCGCGGGGTCGGGCTGACGCTCGAAACTGTACAGCATTGCTGTGCAGTTTTGCTGAGCAGTTTCGCTGTTCAGTTGTGCTGCACAGTTCAGCTGCGCAGTTCGGCTGCTGGGTTAAGCTGGGGCATGCCCACCCCGGAATCCGCCGCTCTCGCGGCTGAGCTGCGCACCGTGATGAGCAAGCTCGCGCGGCGCGTCAAGCACGAGGACCAGCTCCCCGTCGGCCAGGTGGCCGTGCTCGGCGCCCTCGACCGCGACGGAGCGATGACCACCAGCGATCTGGCCGCCGACCAGCGCGTGCGCCCCCAGTCCATGGCGCGCGCCGTGGGGCTGCTCCTGGAGCAGGGCCACATCTCGCGCAGGGCGCACCCCACCGACAGACGCAAGACGCTGGTGGAGCTGACCGCCACGGGGCGGGCCGCCCTGGAGGCGGAACGGGGCCGCAGGGCCGGCTGGCTGGCTCAGGCCATCGAGGGCGAACTCTCCCCGGAGGAACGGAAGTCACTGGCCCACACCGTGGCTTTCCTGAACCGCCTCGCTGCCCGCTGAGGCGGGTCTCCCTGGCTGCTGGCTGCTGCCTAGGCGGCTCCCTGCTGCCTGTGCAACGATCAGCCCTGGTCCTGGCCCAGGTCCAGGTCCAGGTCCACCCGCACCAGATACCCGACGAACTCGGACTCCCCGCTGTCGCCCACCCACTTCTCCGCCTCGTGCACCTCGGTGAGCGTCCCGCTCCCCGGCACCGGATGCCTCGTACGGTCGGAGGCGGTTGCGTAGCGGCAGTGCACGTACTGGATACCGGTCACCGTTCCGGTCGCCCGGTGCGTCGTCTGCGGGTCCACGTCTCCGTGGTGCCCCTCCGCGGCGTCCACCTGCGCGGCGGCCTGTGAACCGAGCACACCGGCAAGCCAGTTGCGGTCCGGCTCGCGCACCGCCCAGTCGACCCGCTCCCCGAGGGAGAAGGGCGTACCGCAGCATTCCATCTGCCAGCTGTCCATCCAGACCGTCATCGCACCCATGAGTCGTGTCTATCAGCGCTCCGGCGCCCGCCGTGCGCGCCGGCCCACCGCCGCGCACGGAAATCCGATGGCCCGGCGGCCCGCGGGTGACAAGAATCCCGGGCATGACCTCGCCGCCCCTGGGTGCCCACCACGGCCGGGGTCTGGGAACGGAGATGCGCGCAGCCGTCCTCCACCTCGCCTTCGCGGGTCTCGGCGCCCAGCACGCCGTCTCGGGCGCGCACGACCACAACACGGCCTCGCTGACGGTCTCCCGCAAGCTCGGCTACCGCGACGACGGAGGTCTCGCGGCCTGCCTCCCGTGGTTCGGTGCCGCACGCCGCGACGGCGGCGGACAGGACCGCACCGCCTAGGATCCGATCATGCAGGCATCCGCATCCCTGGCCGTCGCCCAACGCTCCCTCGGCGACCCGGACATCCGCTACCCGCTGTGGCCCCCGCTGCTCAAGGGCTGCCCGCGCACCAGCTCGGACGCCATGTCGTACCCGGTGGAGGTGGAGTACGACCACACGCGCGTGCCGGCGGACTTCTTGTCCGGCACCGGAGCCGGAGCCGGAGCCGGAGCAGGTACTGGAGCAGGCCTTGACCGCTGGAGCACGCTGCTGCCCCCGCTGCTCGCGCCCACACTCGGCGAGGGCGGGACTCCGCTGATCGACATCGGCGGCGGCGTGTACGTCAAGGACGAGTCCCGCAACCCCACATGGAGCCACAAGGACCGCCTCAACCGCTGCACCGTGAGCGCGGCGCTCGGTGTGGACGCACCCGGGATCGTGGTGGCCTCCTCCGGCAATCACGGCGCGTCCGCCGCGGCCTATGCGGCCCGCGCGGGCCTGCGCTGCGTGGTGCTCGGCTCGGCCGAACTGCCGCCCGCGGTCGCCTCGTTCCTGACCGCGTACGGCGCGGTCGTGCTGCCCGTACCGGTCGAGCACCGCTGGCCGCTGACCGAGCGCATCGTCGAGCGCTTCGGGTTCTTCCCAGTCAGCAACCTCACCCCCTTCCACACCGGCAGCTCCTTCGGCCCCGAGGGGTACAAGACCATCGCGTACGAGATCGCCGCCGAACTCGGCGTCCCGGGCGCCGTATTCGTGCCGACCGGATACGGCGAGCTGCTCTTCGGCATCGGGAAGGGCTTCGCCGAGCTCCGGCAGCTCGGCCTGACCGACCGCGTCCCGCCGCTGTACAGCTGCGAGCCCGCGGCGGGCGGCCCGCTGGCCGAGGCGGTCCTGCGCAAGGTGCCGGGCGTCCGGGTACCGGTCGGCGCGACGGACGCGTACGGCATCGACTGCCCGGTGAACAGCTATCGCGGCGTGCTGGCCCTGGAACGCAGCGGCGGCCGCCCGCTCCTCGTTGACGACGCACAACTCCGTGCCGCTCAGGAGGAATTGGCCGCACAGGGCCTGTGGTCCGAACTCTCGGCGGCAGCGGGGCTCGCGGGACTGCGGTCCGCGGCGCCCGAGGTCGAGGGTCCGGTGGTGTGTGTGACCACGTCGAGCGGTTTCAAGGACATCGGCGTGGGCGCCCGGCCGCTCGCCCCGGTCGATCCGGCCTGGGACGCGGTCCTCGGCCGGCTGTCCGCCGCGGGGATCGGACCGGCCTGATCTGTCGTACGGAGGCGGCCCTGCCTGACCTGTCGTACGGAGGCGGCCCTGCCACCGGGCGCCCTCATCCCGGCAGGTGCCCGGGCCGCAGCTCGTCCAGGACGACCCGTACCGCTGCCCTGGGCGGCACGCCTCGGCGCAGGGCAGCGGTGATGCGGCGGCTCAGCGGTGTGGCGAGGGGGCGGGTCGTGACCCGGTAGCGCGGGTCCACCGCCAAGCCGGGCAGCAGGGTGATGGAGAGGCCGGCCTCGACGTGCTGCAGCGACATGAGGTAATTGCTGAAGCGGCACACCACCCGGGGTTCGAACCCCGCCTGCCGGCACAGCCGCAGCGTCAGGTTCGCCATGTACGACTGAGGGATGTCGAACGCCCAGGACTCGTCCGCGAGCGCCGCGAGGTCGATCGGACCGCGGCCGGCTGCCGCGGGGTGATCCACCGGGAGCACCACCAGGACCGGGTCCGCGGCCAGGGGCACGAGGTCGAGGTCGGGGCCGAGCGGCAGTTCGTCGAAGTCCGTGGTCGTGATCACCAGGTCCGCGTCACCCACCCGCAGCGCGGGCACGCTCGCGTGCGGTTCGAGTTCGAGCAACTCGACGTCCAGGTGCGGGTGTTGTCGCGCGAGCCGGGTCACCGCCGGCACCGCCATGCTGTGGATCGCGCTCTGGAAGGCGCCGAGGCGCACGAGCCCCGACGGCTCCTCGCCGAACCCGCGCAGCTCCGCCTCGACACTGTCCATGTGGTCGAGCAGCGCCCGGGCCCTGCGGGCGAGGATCAGCCCGGCGGAGGTCAGCCGCACTCTGCGTCCGGTGCGTTCCAGGAGCTGCGTACGCGTCTCCGACTCGAGCACGGCCAGCTGCTGGGAGACGCTCGACGGGCTCATATGGGCGGCCTGGGCCACCGCGCGGACCGTCCCGAGCGTGTCCAACTGGCTCAGCAGGCGCAGCCTCCAGGGGTTCATCATGCCGCCATTGTTGTGCGGCTGAGCCGTACAGGAAGGGCGGAAGCGTGTGATGGACGCGATGCTCGCCGCGACCCTACGGTCGAGGACATGAGCGCATTCACGGGCAAGGACACGAGCGCGATGCCAGGCAAGGAAACGAGCGCGATACCGGGCGAGGGCACGGACGCACCCGCGGGCGACAACGCGCGGATCACACCCGCCACTTCCGCATTCTGGGCCGACGCCGACCGGCATCTCGTCCGCTACGGCGGGGCGTTCACCCGCGAGATCATCGACCGCGCCGCCGGCAGCTTCGTGTACACCGCGGACGGCCGGAAGATCCTTGATTTCACCTCCGGGCAGATGAGCGCGATCCTCGGCCACTCCCACCCGGAGATCGTCGAAACGGTCCGCCACCAGATCGCGAACCTCGACCACCTCTACAGCGGCATGCTCAGCCGCCCGGTCGTCGACCTCGCGCGGCGCCTCGCCACGACGCTGCCCGCGCCGCTGGAGAAGACCCTGCTCCTGACGACCGGCGCCGAGTCGAACGAGGCCGCGATCCGGATGGCCAAACTGGTCACCGGCAAGCACGAGATCGTGTCGTTCGCCCGCTCCTGGCACGGCATGACCCAGGCCGCCGCGTCCGCGACCTACAGTGCGGGCCGCAAGGGGTACGGGCCCACCGCGCCGGGCAACTTCGCGATCCCCGTACCGAACGCGTACCGCCCCGACTTCACCACCCCCGACGGCGCACTCGACTGGCGGCGCCAGCTGGACTTCGCCTTCGAGATGATCGACGCACAGTCCACAGGGAGCCTCGCCGCCTGCCTCGTCGAGCCGATCCTCAGCTCGGGCGGCATCATCGAACCGCCCGAGGGCTACCTCGCCGCCCTGCGGGACAAGTGCCGCGAGCGCGGCATGCTGCTCATCCTCGACGAGGCCCAGACGGGCCTGTGCCGCACGGGCTCCTGGTACGCGTTCGAACGCGACGGCGTCGTACCCGACATCCTCACGCTCTCCAAGACCCTCGGCGCGGGGCTGCCGCTCGCGGCCGTCGTGACGAGCGCGGAGATCGAACAGGAGGCGTACGAGCGGGGGTTCCTGTTCTTCACCACGCATGTCTCCGACCCGCTGCCGGCCGCCGTCGGCACCACGGTGCTCGACGTCCTGGCGCGCGACGGTCTCGACGCGCGGGCGCGGTCCCTCGGTACGTATCTGCGCAAGGGACTCGAGGAGCTGGCGGACCGGCACGAGGTCGTGGGCGATATCCGCGGCCGCGGGCTGCTCGCCGGGCTCGAACTCGTCGTGGACCGTGCGACGAAGGAGAGCTCGGACGCGCTGGGCGCCCGCGTCACCCGCCGCTGTCTGGAGCTCGGCCTGCACATGAACATCGTCCAACTGCCGGGGATGGGCGGTGTGTTCCGCATCGCGCCGCCGCTGACCGCGACGGAGGAGGAGCTCTCGCTGGGCCTGGCGATCCTGGACGAGGCGATCGCCGACGCCACGGCGTGAGGACCGGACGGACGCCGGGGGGCGCCCCGGCCCCGCGGCCGCCCGGGGGCCCGCGGGGGAGCCCCCCCCCCCCCCCCTCCGCGGCGGGGG
>NZ_JAEIMH010000004.1:188681-208666 GCF_016464295.1 Streptomyces sp. N35
CGCCCGCGGCGGGGCGGCGCGCGACCCCCCGGGCCCCCCCCCCCCCCCGCCCCCCTGCGGAGCTCCGGAGGTCAGCCCTCCGTCGCCTCGTTCCGGGAGCGGGAGGACAGCGCCAGGTACAGCACCGCCGCCGAAACCAGCCCCACGGCCCACCCGTAATCCGACAGCGGTTCGAGGAACGGGATCAGCCCGTCCTCGGGGAACGGCCCCTTCCCCGGCGCCGAGTGCGAACCCCCGACCGCGAGCAGCGCGCCGACCGTGAACGCCAGCACGGCACGCCAGTTCCACCCGCCGCTGTACCAGTAGCGGCCCTCCTTCACGTACAACTCCCGCAGGGCGAGCCGGGTGCGGCGCACCAGCCAGTAGTCGGTGATGAGGATGCCCGCGACCGTGCCGAGCAGACCGCCGACCACACCCAGCCAGACGAAGATGTAGAACTCCGGTGTGGAGATCAGCTCCCACGGGAAGATCAGCACACCGACCACGCCCGTGATCAACGCGCCGGTGCGGAAGGTGATCAGACGCGGCGCCAGGTTCGAGAGGTCGTACGCGGGAGAGACGACGTTCGCCGCCAGGTTCACCGAGATCGTCGCCACCAGGACGGTGATCAGGGCGAAGACGAGCCCGAAGGCGTTGTCGGCCTTGGCGGCCAGCGGGATCGGCTCCCAGATCGGTTCGCCGTAGATCGCCTGCGAGCCCGAGGTCACCAGGACCGACATGAACGCGAACAGGGTCATGGTCGTGGGCAGCCCGAGTGTCTGCCCCCAGACCTGGGCGCGCTGTCCGCGGCCGAAGCGGGTGAAGTCGGGGATGTTGAGGCTGAGCGTCGACCAGAAGCCGATCATGCCCATCAGCGCGGGGAAGAAGACCGGCCAGAACTCCGCGCCCCAGCCGAGCGTCGACGGCTGGTCGAGCAGCGGGCCGAAGCCGCCCGCCTTGTCGGCTATCCACCACAGCAGCACGCCCGCGCCGAGCAGCACGAAGGGCGCCGCCCAGTTCTCGAAACGGCGCAGCGTCTCCATACCCCGGTAGATGATGGCCAGTTGGAGCAGCCAGAACAGACCGAAGCAGAGCCACAGGGCCCACGGCTGGCCGCCGACCACACCCGTCTTCGCCAGCGAACCGTCGAACAGCTTGTCCAGGAGGACGAAGATCCCCTGGCCGCCGATCCAGGTCTGGATGCCGAACCATCCGCAGGCCACCGCGGCCCGCAGCAGCGCGGGCAGGTTCGCACCGCGGATGCCGAACGCGGCACGGGCGAGGATCGGGAACGGGATGCCGTACTTCGGGCCCGCATGCCCGGTGAGCAGCATCGGGAAGAGCACGAGGACATTGGCGAGTGCGATGGTGAACACCGCCTGCTTCCAGTCCATCCCCAGCGCGATCAGCCCCGACGCGAGGGTCCAGGAAGGGATGCAGTGCGCCATGCCGATCCACAGTGCCGCGAAGTTGTACGTGGTCCAGTGCCGCTCGGCGACCGGGACGGGCTTGAGGTCGTCGTTGGCGTACGCGCTGTCGGCGGGATAGGCGCCGGGGGCCAGCTCGACCTGGCCGTCGGCGGTGACCAACTGGGTTGCGGGGACGGCTGGTTCACCCACGTGGGGTGAGGGGTTCGCGTACGTCATGCCCGGTCCATTCCTCTTGGGGAGTGTTGAGGATTGCCCTGACGTGCTCCGACGTGCTCTTACCTGCTCCGGCCTGCTCTTGACTGCTCTGACCTGCCTGCTTGCACACCCGTCATCCCATCGCGGGGATGACCTCCGCTCCGTAGACGTCGATGATCTGCTCGCGGGCGTCGTGCATCGCGTACACGGCGAACTGGTCGACGCCCAGGTCCCGCAGCACACGCAGCTTCTCGAGGTGCGCCTCGACCGGCCCGAGCAGACAGAAGCGGTCCACGATCTCGTCGGGGACGAAGTCCGTGGACGGGTTCCCGGCGCGGCCGTGGTGGCTGTAGTCGTAGCCCTCGCGCTGCTTGATGTACGAGGTGAGCGCCTCGGGGACGAGATCCGAATGTTCCCCGTAGCGGGCCACCAGGTCGGCGACGTGATTGCCGACCATGCCGCCGAACCAGCGGCACTGCTCGCGGGCGTGCGCCAGATCGTCGCTCACGTAGGCCGGCGCGGCCACACAGATCTTGATGTCGGACGGGTCGCGGCCCGCGGCCGTGGCGGCGTCACGGACCGCGCGGACCATCGACTCCGTGAGGAACGGATCGGCGAGCTGCAGGATGAAACCGTCGGCCCTCTGCCCGGCGAGCGCGAGAGCCTTCGGGCCGTACGCCGCCATCCACACCGGCAGCTTCCCGTCGCGCACCCACGGCAACCGCACGGCCGCACCGTCGACTTGGGCCTCGCGGCCCTCCGCCAGATCACGGATGACATCGATCGCCTCGCCGAGCCGCGCCAGGGTGTTGGGCTTGCGCCCGGCCACCCGCATCGCCGAGTCACCGCGCCCGATCCCGCACACCGTGCGGTTGCCGTACATGTCGTTCAGTGTCGCGAACGTGGAGGCGGTGACCTCCCAGGTGCGGGTGCCCGGGTTGGTGACCATCGGCCCCACGGTCAGCCGCTGCGTCTGGGCCAGGATCTGGCTGTAGATGACGAAGGGCTCCTGCCAGAGCACCGCCGAGTCGAAGGTCCATCCGTAGCGGAAGCGATTGCGTTCGGCCCGTTTCATCAGGCTGACGACGTGCGCGGCCGGCGGGTCGGTCTGCAGAACGAGTCCGAAGTCCATGCTGGTGCTCCTGTTTCGAAGCCCACGTCAAGCCCCGTCTTTCCGGGGCGAGTCCGCAGGCCGGGGCCACCGAGAAGCGACCATCGTGGACTTGTTCCAGGGCGTTGGCAAGAGGGCTCTACGCGTGTCCACCCAGACGAATTCAGGCGGTCTGCCGCCGTACGCGGTAGGCGAGGTGCAGCACGCGGTCCCCCTGGACGACGACGTGCGGGTCCTCGAGGAGGTGCTGGGCGTCGACCGCGCCGAAGTAGCGCTTGCCGGAGCCGAAGACCACCGGCACGACGTCCATCGCGACCTCGTCCACGAGGCCGAGCGCGAGAGCCTGCCCGCCCACGTCGCCCGCCGCGACACCGACGGTCCGCTCCCCCGCGAGCTCCTGCCCCTTCGCGATCGCGCCGGCCACGCCGTCCACGAAGTGGTACGAGGCTTCGGGGTGCCAGCCCTCCGGCTTGGGCCGGTGCGAGACGACGATCACGTGGTCACCGGCCGGGGGCTTGCCCTCCCAGCCGTTGGTCATGTCGAAGAGATGCCTCCCGATCACGAGCGCCCCGACGGCGTCCCACACGGGCTGGACGTACTCGGCCGACGCCTTGGAGACGGGGAACTTCCCGCTGAGCAGCGTGTCTCCGTTCCCGTACCACTCGAAGAGCGGCCCCACGTCGTCGTTGTCGTCGGCGATGAATCCGTCCACGGACACGACGTTCTGCATGACTACCTTGCCCATGACTGCTCCCGGGTCTCGGTGGGCCTGGGGTGGCCCTTCACCAAGACAGACCGGATGTGCGCCGGAAACTCATCGGAGCTTGGATCTGCGGGGCGTCCAATCGTGGTGGGCGGCGGTGTCGAGCATCCGGTGGATGACGGGGAGGGGGATCGCCGGGTTGTGCGCCGCTTCTTCGGCGCTCTCCTCGTCCAGGAGCAGGCGTACGAGGAGGGAAGGCGGGAGGGCGGGGTTCTTGCGGGCCTGGTTGCGGACTCGCCACTCGGTGTCTTCCGTGAGCCGGGCCGCGGACGACGGCTCCAGGCGGGGGTCCTCGGCGGCTCGCATGCGTACTTCGCCGTCGGTGTCGTGCGAGAACCGCTCGACCAGGTCGGCAGGCGACTCGGGGTCGTCGAGGGCGAGCAGCCGGACTCGGGGGCGCGGGTCGTCGGCGAAGCGCAGGAGCCTGTCGCGGGGAAAGTTCGGGTGGTTGCGGGGGCGGCCGGGGAAGGTGAAGCTGCCGTTCCGCTCCCACCAGGTCCACACGCCGAGCAGCAGTTCGGCCGGTGCGTCCTCGCAGGATTCGGCCAGGAAGAGGTGCACCACCCGGTCTTCGTCACGGGCCAGTGTCTCGATGATGTCCGGGGGCAGTCGGTGGGCGCGGGCCACACTCCTGCGGATCCAGCGATTCGGTGAGGCAGCCAACTGCCGCATGGCTTCGGGCTGGTCGTGCAGGGCCGCGATCCACCACAGGGCAGCCTCGCGGGCCTCCGCCGGGATGTCCGGGACGGACGCCGCCCAGGCCGCGATCTCGGCGGGCGTCGCCGGAGGCCGCGCTTCGTCGTCGGGCGGGCGCTGAATTCCCCTGCGTACTCCCTGCCACGCGGAAACATACGGATGCTCCGCCATCTCCACGAGTGCCGCGTGCTCGGGCAGGCCCTCGGTGTGGGCGAGCAGGCGCTCCCACTGTTCGGCGGAGAGCCGGCCCGTGTCGGCCGCCCTGCCCCAGGCCCATTTCGACGGGTGTACCACCGCCGCGTCGAGTACGGCCGGGACGTCGCGCCACCACAGGAATTTGGCGTCGCCCAAGTCGAAGTGCCGCACCAACACCTCTGCCGGTGCGGCCAGGTTGAGACCCAGCCCGGCCAGCCACCCCTTGGCCACAGCCCTGGACACCCGCTCGCCCAGCCTGTCCCACACCGCGTCCACGTGTCCCGCCCCCCCATGAAGCCCGGCCCCTCACCCACCCCGCTCCACGGACGGCCAAGCCGACCCAAGATACTGCTCTGTCTGCCGCTCCAGGTCCTCGAGGTGGCCGTCGAAGTGGACCGTGACGCGGCTGCGGTAGTCGGCGAGGAGGGTGCGCAGACCGGTCAGCTGTCGTTCGAGGGTGAGGCGGGAGCTGGTGAGGGCTTCCAGTTCCGAGCGCTTCGCGCGGATCTCGCGGTCCAGGGTGTGGAGGTGGGCGGCGGCCGCCTGTTCGGCGTGTGCGGAGGCCTGTGCGGCTCGGGCCGTCGCTTCCTGCTCCAGGCGGTCGGCCTTCGCGCGGGCCTCGTCGATGATGCGCTGGGCCTCGGCGCAGGCGGCGGCGATCGCCTGGCCCGCGGTGCGGTCGGCCAGCGCGATGATGCGGGCGGCGTCGTGGCCGGTGTCCGTGGGCGCGGGCTGCCGGCGGCGGAGGTCGGTGTTGTCGCGGTGGAGGCAGGCGAGGGTGTACTCGACGTCCTGCAGGAAGGTGTCCACCTCGCCGAGGTCGTAGCCCTCGCGCAGACGTGTGGTGGTGAACCACTTGTGGTGGACGTCGTCGGGGGTCAGCAACGGGCGCTGCTGTCCGGGGACTTGGGGGTGCCGGTCGTTCATCTCGTGCGCGTTCGCCTGGTGCGCGTTCGCCTCGTACGCGTTCGCCTCGTGCTCGTTCAGCGCGCACTCGTTCAGCGCGCGCTCGGCCACCTCGTGCTCGTTCACGTATGCCTCACTTCCTCTCTGAACCGGTCCGGAGCATGCAGGCCTCAGTGCGCCGCCAGCAGCAGCGCCCCCGTCGCGAGGACCGTCGCCGTCGCCGTCGCGAGATGCCAGCGCGGCGGGCGGCCGTTCGCGTGGCGGCGCAGCGCGAGGCGCAGGCCGACGACCGCGTGGCGCACGATGATCCCCGCCACCACGGCGAGCGCCGATGGCAGCAGCACTTCGGGGAAGGGGTGGAGCACGCTCAGGAGTACGCCGAGTGCGGGGCCCAGGCACGCGAGGGCCAGCCAGGGAAGCGGACCCTGGCCGCTCTCCTGGAGCATCACGCCGAGCGTCAGACCGTTGCCGACGGAGAGCACGAGCAGCGCGAGGAAGACCGGGACGGAGAGGATCAGGGCGAGGGTCGTGCCCTCCATGACGCGGTGGACGCCGAGCGCGGCCGCGGTGCCGAGTCCGGCCGACACCACACCGGCCGTCTCGGTGAGGCGGCGGTGCCGTCCCGGTGCGTGACCGGGGCGGGCCCGCCCGTGGCCACGGGTGCACAGGCCGACCACGCCGTACGAGGCGACGGCGACCGTGGGCGGCAGCCAGCCGGGGACACCGAGGAGCACGGTCTCGCGCCAGGCCTCAGGGGCCAGGTCGAGCAGCACTGCGGCGAGCATCAGCGCGGAGGCGGTGAGCAGCAGCAGTCCCGCCTGGGCGCGGGCCCGGCGGGCCAGCGCCACGGTGGAGGCCGTGGCCATGGCGCAGCAGCCGACGGCGACCCAGATGCGGTGCTCGATGAACTTGAGCAAGGAGTGGAAGGAGTGGAAGGTGGTGTGGGAAGTAGTGAGGGAGGTGACGGATTCCGGCAACGGCATTTCTGTACCTCTTACGCCGTTTCCTGACAGCACGCCGGAAAGGCGCGCTTTTTGTGCATTTGGTTCATCGCTCACGAAGGTGCCCAGCAGGGGCGCCGGTCAATCCTGCGCGCGACTTCCGTCCTGGTGACCCGGGCGGACGCGACGTCGGCCCGCCGGGGCGGGATGAAGCAGCTCGATGAAAGGGTTGGGAACGGCAATGCTCAGCCCAACTCGCTGGAGGACGCTTCCGTATGGCCGAGATCCATCACACGACGCTCAAGCCGACCAAGCTGGAACTCCTCACGGACTGGCTGCCCGGGCGGCCGTGGTACCGGGGCGGTCCCGAGGGGCCGCGGCTCTCGAAGGCGGGCGGGTTCCGGCTCGACGACCCCGAGGGCGGGGTCGGGATCGAGTTCATGGTCGTCAGCGATGCAGGTGCGTCGTACGACGGTGCGGAGTCTTCGTATCTCGTCCCGATGACCTACCGCGGCGCGCCGTTGCAGGGTGCCGATGAAGCCCTCATCGGCACCACGGAGCACGGCGTGCTCGGCAAGCGATGGGTCTACGACGGGTGCCATGACCCGGTCCTGGTCGGCGAGTTGGCGGCGCTGATCGACGGACGCGCGAAGGCGCAGGCACAGAGCGTCAGCGACCAGGAGGACCGCGACATCCGGGTCGCGTACGAGGGTGCGCCGCTCGGGGCGGCCGGGATCGAGGCCGTCACCGACACGGAGAGCGGGACCGGGATCCGGTTGACGAGCGGTACGACGCTCCGGCTGGTGCGTGCGCTCGCGCCGGGTGGAGGCGGCCACGTCACCGGCGTATGGCAGCGGGCCGATGCGTCGCAGGTCCGCGCCCCCTTCGTCATCGTGCATCCCGGAGCCTGACCGCACACGCCCCATGTGCCCCTTCTCCCCCTGTGGGATCATCGCTCACAGGAAGAAGGGGGCCGGGGTTTGAGCACGAACAAGGACGAGTCGTCCATACCGGACGAGGAGTGGGAGCGCTTCCTGCGGGAAGCCGAGGCGGGCAGCCCCGGCGCACCCGAGGAGCCCTCGGCGCGGGCGCGGATGGTCGCGGAACGGCTGCGCGACACCCCCGGCGGCCCGCAAGGGTGGCGTGCTCACCAGCCGCCGCGGCAGCGGCGGTTCAAGGCCTGGCAGGTGCTCGCGCTGCTGCTCGCCGTCGCCGGCCTCGTCGTGGCGCTCACACCCGGCGCCTTGTCCGGATGGTTCGGCGGCAGCGGAGCCGACGAGCGGCCCCTCGCCGCGGAGTCCGGGCGTCCGTCCGGAGCGCCGGCGGGCGGCAGTGCCGAACAGCCCACCAGGGACGAGCCGTTCAAGGGCTCCCCGGCCGCCCGGTGGGCCGACGGGGCGGGCGGCATCCATGTGCCCGAAGCGCGGGCGACGGGCTGGATGGACAAGGCCGCGGTCGCGGACGCCCTCGAAAAGTCCCGTGACTTCGTCGTCGCGTCGAATCTCGATCCGGCCGTGCTGCGCGGCAAGCGTCCGGACGCGGCGATCGGCCTCGTCAACCCTCGCCAGGCGGACGTCAAGCCGCTGCTGACCACCGCGTTGACCGAGCCGACCCGGGAGAACGACCCGCTGCTCCTGTTCACGCGCTACCGCACCGACGAGGTCGAGCTCGTCGGTGAGGTCATCAAGACGCGCGGCCGGCTCTCGTACGAGGAGGGCGAGTACGGCGCCCTCGAAGTGACCGCCGACGTCACCTTCGTCTACCCGTTCGCCCGCGCCGAGGGCGGCAGCGACGAGGTCACCCGCACGATCGTGCGCCGTGAGCTGGTGCTGAGCTGGGACGACCCGTCGAAGGTGCGGACGGAACGCGGCACGTTCTCGTTCTCCTCGTACAAGGTGCATACGACCAACGGCGGTTGTGACGTCGTCGGTCACCTCTCCCCCACCTTCACCGAGGACCACGAACGCGGCGGCGGGGGCGAGGGGGTCGACCCGTACGACCGCAGCGAGGGTCTCGAAGGGACCGGGCGCGGTGGGGAGTGCGGGACCGCGAGCCGTTCCTGAACCAGGGGCCGAGGTCAGGCTCCGCGCTTGATCTGCCGCAGGATGCTCTGGTCGGCGATCTCCGTATCGGCGGCGAGCAGCAGGGCCTTGCTGAGGATCAGCCCGAGCCGCTCGTCCTCGAACGGCAGGAACACCTGGCCGCCCCCGGCCGTCCGACGGCGGTCCGGCACGATGCACAGGTAGGCGCCGTCCGGCTCCATGAGGATGTTCGCCGAGCCGAGATGGATCCGGTACGTGGTCAAGTCGCCGCGCACGACCAGGAAGCGGCCGTCGAGCGTGCAGCGCTCGGCGATCTTCAGCCTGGGCAGCAGTCGCGCGAGCACCTCCTTGCGCGCCTCGGCGGTCTCGGTCAGCTCGGCGAATCCGGCGCGCTCCCAGTAGGCGCGCTCGGGCCCGCCGTCGGTCCAGTCGGGGTCGGCGGCGATGGAGCAGACGCCGACGAACAGGTCCACATCGCGCATGGCCTCGCTGAACACCAGCGGCGGCACGTCGGCGAGCGGCGCCTCGAGCCAGGTCCCCGACTCCAGGCGCTGGAAGCGGACTTGGTCGGTCGAGGCGAGTTCGTGCACACCTTCCGTGTCGGTCCACAGGTGGCGGAACGTGACCCGCCACCGGCCCGAGTCCATCAGCCGCTCGGCCCAGTCCTCCTCACCGGCGTCCCAGCCGCCGAGGAGTCCGCTCTGCCAGCCCTGCGCCCGGAACAGGGCGAACATCTTGCGGTAGTGGACGATATGGGCCGCGAAGCGGTTGGAGTGGACGCGGGTCCGCTCCTCGGCCGGGGTGAGCAGATAGATCTCGCGGAAGGCCTGCTTGAACGGCTGGCGCACCTGCCGTTCCGTGAGCAGTTCACGCCACCGCCGTACGGCCTCGGGCTCCGCGCGCTGCGGATGCCACAGCCGTACGCGAGCGTCGTCGGGGGCCTCGGGGAGGACATCGTCGGCCTCGGGCAGTACGGCCTGCCAATGGTCGGGTCCGAGTTCGATCTCCCAGATCAGGCGGCGTACGAGCGTCCGGGCGAGCGGGTGCCCGGCGAGCTCGGAGCGCCACCAGCCGTACGCGTGGGTCGCGTCGTCGACGACGAAGCTGCCCTCCAGGGCCCTGAGCAGTGTGGCGAGTTGGGCGTTGACGCGCTTGACGAGATCGCGCAGTTCCTTGACGAGGTCTCCGTGGTCGCGCCGCACCGCGGCCGGGACGCTCTTGAGTGCGCGCCCGTCTTTCTCCCAGGTCAGCACGGCGGTGTCGGTCACGGTGACCACGCCCTCGTACGCACCGGCGGACCTGCGCACGACTGCGTCGTCGTCGAAGTCGAGGCGCGGCAGACGCAGGGCCACCTCGGTCCGTTCGGCCAGCGCGATGTCGGCCTTCTTCAGCATCTTGTCGAGCTGCTTGGGCACGCCGGCGTGGCGCACGGTCCGGCGTACGGTGCGCAGGGCGGCCACGAGCTCTGGTGTGGGGAACTCCTTGGCGGCGCGGGCGATTTCGTAGAGCAGGGCCTGCGAGGGCAGCGTCTTCGCGCTGCCGGGAGCCAGCGCGATGCCGGGCAGCAGCCGTGCGCACACCTCGGGCAGCCAGTCCTCGTCCCGCTCCAGGGCGACCCGCAGCGCATCGCCGAGGACGGTCACCTCCCGGTCCGTGAAGGCCTTCTCCGGTTGGTACGGGATCTCCCGGGCCTGTATCGCCTCGGCGCGCGCGGCCGCGGCTTCCAGGGCCCGGCGGGCGAAGGCCACGTACGCGGGATGGGCCGCCGCGCTGAACCATACGTGCGCGTCCGTCTCCACGAGCCGGTGCTCCCGGTCCATGCCGGCGAGCTGCCCCTGCGCGGCCGGATCGAGTCCCGCCCGTACCGCCATCTCGTCGGCGACGATCGGCCCGCTCTTCTGCGCCACCGTCGCGACGGTGGCCCGGACCGTCTCCTCACCCGCGAGCCGCGCGAGCGCCAGCAGCGCGAACGGCTGACGGAACGGCTGGTGCTCGCACGCCGACTCGACGAGGGAGCGGGCCAGTTCGGGCGCTTCGGGCACGGGTTCGATGAACCCTTCGATCACCGCAAGCAGCTCCCTCAGGTCCACCGGCCTGCCCCCGCGGCACTCCTCGATGAACACCTCGAAGATCCTCCGCACGGCGTGGGGCGCATACCGCGCGGTCCGCTGACGCGCCGCGGCCATGACGGCCGACCGCACGCGCACCACCTCCCATGGAGCTTGCTCAGGACCCGTGTGGAACGCCGCCGCATGCAGGGTCCCGAGCTCGTCGTCGCCGACCTCGCCCAACTCGACGGGCTCCTGCGCATCCAGCTGGGCGTCGGGATCGGTCAGTGCGCGCAGCAGTCGCTCGGCCGTCGCGTTCATCGGGCACCCCGCTCGATCTGCCGGAGGATCGTCCCGTCCGTGATCTTCGTGTCGGCGGCCAGCATCAGCGCCTTGCTGAGGATCAGCGAGAGCCGCTCGTCCTCGAAGGGCAGGAAGACCTGACCGCTCGTTCTCGGCGAGCGCGCCGCCGGGACGATGCAGAGGTAGGCGTCATCGGGCTCCATGAGGATGTTCGCCGAACCGAGATGGATCCTGTACGTGGCCAAGTCGCCGCGGACGACCAGGAAGCGGCCGTCGAAGGTGCAGCGGTCGGCGAGCTTCGTCAGGCGGGGCACGATCCGTTCCAACGCCTCGCGACGGATCTCGGCCGTGGCCGTGAGGGCGCCGAAGGTCGCGGTCCGCCAGTAGTCGGTGTAGCGGTCCTCGCCGCGGTCGGTCCACTGGGGATCGGCGGCGATCGAGGTCACGCCGACGAAGAGGTCGACATCGCGCATGGCCTCGCTGAACACCGGTGCCGGCACCTCGTCGAGCGGCGCCTCGCGCCACTGCAGACCGTGGCGGCGCTCGAAGCGGACCTGATCGGTGGCGGCGTGGTCCGGTGAGTAGCGGAAGCCCTCCTCCGCGGGCTCGTGGTGGAACAGCGCCCGCCACGCGCCGTCCCCGAACTCGGCCCGGGCGGTGCCGTCGTAACCGCCGTCGTGGCTGCCGAGGTAGTTGGACTGCCAGCCGCGCACCTTGAACAGGGCGTAGAGCTGTTGGTAGTGGACGATGTGCGCGGCGAAACGGTTGGAGTAGAGGCGGGTGCGCTCCTCGGCCGGGGTGAGCAGATAGATCTCGCGGAAGGCCTGCTTGAAGGGCTGGCGCAGGCGGTCGGCGATCAACCGTTCGCGCCACGCTCGGACTTCGTCCGCCGCTGCCCTGATCGGGTGCCAGAGCCTGACGTGTGCTGCGGTGCCGTCTTCCGGTCCGGCGCCCGGCGCGGCGGACCGCCACGGGCCGGTCTCGTCGCGGAACTCCCAGATCAGGCCACGGACCAGCACCCCGGTGACCGGGTGGTCGCGGTAGTGGCGGCACCACTCGTCGTACGGCCACACGCGGTCGGTGGACAACAGGCCCTCCACACGGGCGCGTTCGCCCGCGAGGGTGCCGCGGAGCTCCTTGGCGTACGCCTTCAGCTCCTTGAGCTCCTCGGGGAATCCGTCCTTCAGGGCCGCGGGTGCGGTGCGGGAGGTGGTGCCGTCGGGGCGGATGAAGGTGAGGCGTACGGTCGTGGCGTCCTCGATCGCGATCCGTATGCGGTGGTCTCCCGCCTCACTTTCCCGCGCGCTGTCCTGGCCCAGCCCATGGCCGGGCACGCTGCGCTCGACGAGCTGCTGCGGGGTGATGCCCTGCTTTCCCGCGGCGGTCGTCAGGGCGGTGTCGAGCTGCTTGCGCAGGGCGCGGTGCCTGATCTTCGCCTGCAGCCGCCCGAGCTCTTCGAGGGAGGCGGGGGCGCCGGTGTCGGCTAGGGCGTTGACGGCGGCGCCCGACAGCTTGAGGTCCTCGATGACCCCGCGCTCGGCGCCGCTCACCCGGAGGGCGAGTGCGCCGAGGTGACGTACCGCGTCCGGCCCGCCGGTCAGGGCCGCCGCCCAGACGGCGCCTCGGGCGAGGTCGGTGTCGGGGCTGTGGACGACGGAGGGGGAGTGGTGGGTGGCGCCGGTCCCGGCCGTGTGCCGACCGTGGTCCCGGGTGCACAGGGGCTCGCCCTCGGCGAGGTCCCTGAGTGTGCCGGCGACGAGGTCGTCCGCCTTCGCGGCGGCCACCCGGTCGGGGCAGGTACGCCGCCCCTTCTGCGGGGGGGGGGGGGGCGCCAGGGCGGGGGGATGCCGTACGAGAGCGGCGAGTTCGGGCGCCTGCCCGGCCCCGGCACGTTCCCTGAGCGCTGCCGCCCAGGGGGCGTCGGCGGGTACGCGCTCCAGCGCATCCGGCCGCACGTCATCGAGCGCGTCTCGCTCACGGGCCTCGCCCGCCAAGGTCTCGTACACCATGCGGGGATCATGGCAGGGGGGTCTGACAACGCGTCCGCAGGTCCGGGCCGCCCGTCGGCACCGGCGCTGTCAGTCCCGCCCGCAGATGTCCTGGCTCCTCCACCGGCTGGACCGCCGGGAGTTCGGGAGCGGGCTGTCGAGCGACGCGTTTCTGACGCGAGGGTGGGCCGGTGGCTGACCGGCCCACCCTGAGGTGTCGAGGTCACACGGTCAGTGCCTCGGCGGACTCCGTCCCCTGGACCGGGCCCTGCTTGCGCTCGGGCCCCCGCAGCGCCACGTAGACGAACAGCGCGGCCATCACGAACACGCCCGCCCACATGGCCTGTTGCCAGCCGTCGACGAAGGACTCGCGGGCCGCGAGGACCAGTTCCCGCGCCTGGGGGCCGGCCGCGTGGGCGGCGTCGAGGGCGTTGGCGACGCCCTCGCGGGCCGGTCCCGCGGCCTCGGACGGGAAGCCGTCGAGCCGTTCCCCGATCGCGTCGCCGTAGCCGGCGGAGAGGAGCGCGCCGAGCAGGGCGATGCCGAGAGCGGTGCCGAACTCGCGGGTGACGTCATTGAGCGCGGAGGCCACGCCCTGGCGCTCCTGAGGCAGGGAGGAGGTGATGGCCTCGGTGGACGGCGTCATCGACAGACCCATCCCGACGCCCATCGCGAGCATGCCGGGCAGCACCGACAGATAGCCGCCGTCGACGGAGACGACCGCGGCCATGAGGCCGAGTCCCGTTCCGGACAAGGCGATTCCGGTGGCCATGGTGGCCTTGGGGCCGACACGTCCGGCGAGCTTCGGGGCGAGGCCGGACGTCATCATCATGAGGACGGCCATGGGCATCAGGGCCGCGGTGGACAGCAGTCCGGACCAGCCGAGCACGGCCTGGAGGAACGGGAAGAGCACGACGAAGATCCCGGCCTGCACCCCGAAGACGGCGAGCAGCGTGAGCGAACCGCCGGCCAGTCCACGCGCACGGAACAGACGTACGTCGAGCAGCGCACCCTCACGGCGCCGCAGCTCCCAGAGCACGAAGAACACGGCGGCGAGCGCTCCGAAGGCGAGGCTGACCAGCGTCAGCGGCTCGTTCCAGGCCCGCTCGGGCCCCTCCTGCAGAAAGAAGATGAGACCGACGACGGCGACGACCGAGGCCAGTGCTCCGGTGGTGTCGTACGCATGACGGGAGTGCTCACGGGAGTCAGGGACGGATCGCAGCGTCATCGCCAGGGCCACCGCGACCAGGACGACGGGCAGCACGAACAGCCAGCGCCAGTCGGCGACGTCGACCAGGGCGGCCGACAGGAACATGCCCAGGATGCCGCCGCCTCCGGCGACCCCGGTCCAGATGCCGATGGCGCGGCCGCGTTCCTCCTCCGGGAAGGTGGAGGTGATGACGGCGAGCGTGATCGGCATGATCATCGCGGCGCCGACCCCGCTGAGCAGGCGCGCACCGAGCATGACCTCGGTGGAGGGCGCGAGCCCGCCGGCGACGCTCGCGAGACCGAAGAGCACCAGGCCCGCGATCAGCATGCGCTTGCGCCCGAGCCGGTCGCCGAGCGCACCGAGCGGCAGCAGCAGCGCGGCCAGGGTCAGCGTGTAGAGGTTGATCATCCACAGGATCGCCGACTGCGAGGCACCGAATTCCACGGCCAGGTCGGGCTGGGCCACGTTCAGGCCGGAGACCGAGGCGATGACTGCCATCAGCGCGATGCAGACGGCGATCAGGATGGAGCGGCGCCGACGGGCGTCGGTCGCGGAGTCGAGGGTCGGGGGTGGAGTCGGGGGTGGGGGCATGGCTGGAGTCGGGGGTGGGGTCATGGCTGGAGTCATGGGTCCTCCCAAAAAGGGCGCGCGAAAGCCGCTGCGGGTCGGACGGGGAGTCGGGGATACGTGAGCAACGCTAAGCGGACCTTGCCCCTCAGACATACAATCTTGCCCATGACGCAAGACACTGATGATCTGGACGGCCTCGTCCGCAAACGCATCCGCGCCCTGCGCGTGGCCCAGGGCTGGTCCCTCGAGGAACTGGCCGCCCGGGCGAAGGTCAGCCAGTCGACCCTGAGCAGGATCGAGAACGGTCAGCGCCGCCTCGCCCTGGACCAGCTGGTCACCCTGGCGCGGGCCCTGGACACCTCACTGGACCAGCTGGTCGAGAACGCCTCGGACGACGTCATCATCAGCCCCATGATCGACGCCTCGCACGGCCTGATGCGCTGGCCGATCAGGGCCGAGCCCGGCATGACGGTGGTACGTCAGCGGATGACCGAGCCGCCCCCGGAGAACGCCGCGAGGATGCGGGCGCACCCCGGCCGCGAGTGGCTCGTCGTCCTCTCCGGCACGGCGATCCTGCTCCTGGCGCACCGCCGGCTCCGGATCGAGACCAACCAGGCCGCCGAGTTCCCGACGATGCTGCCGCACGCGATCGGCAGCGCCGGCGGCCCCTGCGAGATCCTGGGCATCTTCGACCGCGACGCCCGCCGCGGCCATCAGCGCAAGGACCCCGAGCAGGCGCCGGAAACCACCTGAGGCTCACGGCGCCCCCAGGGCTGGCGACACCGCGGGTCGCCCGCCACCATGGGCGGGCCGACGCACAAGGGGGGTCCATGAAGGCGCGGTTGTTCCTGATCATCGTTGTCGTCGCCGCCGGCGTCGTCTGGACGGTCATGGCCCGCGAGTGGAGCGACAAGGACTGCCGCACGGGACAGGGTTACGCGCTGGTCCTCACGAAGGGCGGCCCCCCGGACGATCACGAGGGCTGCCGACAGGGGCTCGAAGGACCGGAGTTCACGGACGCCTACATCGACTGAACCCCGGCCCTCGGCGCACCGATCAGGGCTTGCGCGCCAGCCCGCCCGCACAGGACACCTTGACCGGCTCGCCCCACGGGTTGGGCTGCGGGCGCCAGCGTTCGACCGAGACCACGCCGGGCTCGAGGAGTTCGAGGCCGTCGAAGTAGCGGGCGATCCGGTCGATGCTGCGCGGGGTGTACGGGACGGCGCCGCTGTTCGCGTTGTGGCGGGCGATGGCCTCGACATACGCGGGGTCGGCGTCGGAGCCGTCGTACAGCGCGAGATAGCTGCCGGACGGCAGGGCGGAGAGCAGGTGGTCCACGACGGACTGCGGCTTCTGCTCGTCGGTGACCAGGCCCATGATGCCCATCAGCATCAGGGCGACGGGCTGCGAGAAGTCCAGGGTGCGGGCGGCTTCGCGCAGGATCGTCTCGGGGTCGCGTACATCCGCCTCGAGGTAGTCGCACTTGCCCTCGGGCGTGCTCGTCAGGAGTGCCTGGGCGTGGACCAGGACCAGCGGGTCGTTGTCCACGTAGACGATGCGCGAGTCGGGGGCTATGGACTGGGCGACCTCATGGGTGTTGTTGGCGGTCGGCAGCCCGGTGCCGATGTCCAGGAACTGCCGTATCCCGGCCTCGCCCGCGAGGTAGGAGACCACGCGGGTGAGCATCTGGCGGGACTGGCGGGTGACGTCCCGCATGCCCGGGTACACCTCGACGACCTTGTCGCCGGCCACCCGGTCGATCGCGTAGTTGTCCTTGCCGCCGAGCAGGTAGTTCCAGATCCGCGCCGAGTGCGGTCGTGACACATCGATCCGGCTTCCGCCCTCGGACCCGGACTTCTCGGACTCTTCGTACACCACGGTCGGCTCTCCCTCTGCTCCAAGCGCGTCTGACGTCAACTTACGGTCTTCGGGGGCGCCTTGGGAGGTCCTGGAGCAAATGCTGCCACCTGCGCGTTCAACTCGCTTGCTACCGTGTCGCCTTCACCGCCGGGGAGGGGTTGGCACATGATGTCCGAGGTGTTCCGTATCGCCGGGGAGCTCGAAGTACGACGGCTCGGATTCGGGGCCATGCATCTGCCCACCGAGCCGGGACCGGACCGGGAGAATGCCCTCGCGGTGGCCCGGCGGGCCGTCGAGCTCGGGGTCACGCTGATCGACACCGCGTACATGTACGGCGGCGGCAGCAATGAGGAGTTGCTCGCCGAGGCGCTGTATCCGTATCCGGAGGAGCTCCTGGTCACCACCAAGATCGGTCTGGAGCGGCGCGGACCTGCGGGTGAGTGGGAGCTCGACGGGCGGCCCGAGGTGCTGCGCGGTCAGGTCGACAACGCGTTGCGGCGGCTGCGGGTCGAGCGCGTCGAGCTGCTGCAGCTGCACCGGATCGATCCGAAGACACCGCTGGCCGACCAGATGGGTGCGCTGCGCGAACTCCAGGAGGCGGGCAAGATCGGGCGGATCGGGCTGTCCGAGGTGACGGTCGACGAGCTGCGCGAGGCGCGGGAGACCGTCGAGATCGCCAGCGTCCAGAACCGCTACAACCTGCTCGACCGCGAGCACGAGCCGGTGCTGGCGGTGTGCGAGCGGGAGGGCATCGCGTTTCTGCCCTGGCGTACGGTCGCGTGGGGGAAGTCGGGCGCGGATGCGGAAGTGGCCGCGGTGGCGGCCGAGTTGGACGCCACGCCGACACAGGTCGCCCTCGCCTGGCTGCTCGGGCACTCCCCCGTCATGCTGCCGATCCCGGGCACGGCGCGGCTGGCGCATCTGGAGGAGAACGTCGCCGCGTCGGGGATCGAGCTGAGTGCGGGGCAGCGGGCGCGGCTGGACGGGCTTGCGGGGGTGGCGTAGGAGCGAAAGCGACTCTCACTCATCCGACCACCGGACAGCGGCGCCCACCTCGTACGTCTCCCCCTGAGCGGAACCGTCAGGCCACCTCCTGCCGCACCTCCGCCTCCAGCGCCGCGAGCAGCCAGTCGTGGGCCTCGCCCGGCGTCGGGGCCGGCCGTTCTCCGGGGCCGGTGGCCACCTGCGACACGAGTTCCCAGTAGCCGTCGAACCGTGGATCGTCCGCGAGTTGACGCGCCAGACCACGCCGGAACCCCGGACCGTCACGGTGCCCGGTCACCGTCGCGTACGTGTCCACGAAGCAGACCAGCGCGTCACCGGAGTGCGGGTCCGCGCCCGCCAGGATCTGCCGGCCCGCCAGTTCGTACGCCTCGGCCAGACCCGCGTACAGCAGCGCGGACTCGCGCGCGCCCGCGGCCCCGTGCGCGGCGGGCTGGGGCCGCGCGGCGCCGGAACAGGGGCGCGACACCAGGGCGTTGAGCCGCGCGAACGCCAGGACCTGCCCGGACGACGGGCTGTCCGGCGGCTGCGGCACGGCCACCTCCAGGAAGTCCGCGGTGGACTTCGCCGGCATCCGCGCGGGCAGCCACGCACGCCAGAACCGTGCGAGCGGTGCGGTGCTCGGCGGCGTGCCGAGCGCTCCGATCAGCTGCAGGCGGTCGGCGCGTTCCGCCGGCTCGGATTCCTGTACGAGGCGGAGTGCGGCCTCCTGCCAGCGCAGGGCGGTCAGTTGGGAGCCGAGCGTGCGCAACTGCCCGGCGACCGCGTCCTCCAGCGCGCCGGACCGTTCGTCGACGATGCGGTGGACCTCCGGCAGGGGGACGCCGAGGCCGCGCAGGGAGCGGATCAGACGGACCCGCTCCAGGGCCTCGGGACCGTATCTGCGATGGCCGCCGCCACTGCGCGAGAGCTCCGGCAGCAGACCGCGGTCCGAGTAGAAGCGGACGGTCTTCACGGTGGTCCGCGCATGCTCGGCGAGCTCGCCGATACTCCACGCACCGTCGGACGGCGTCGGCACTTGAACCTCCCTTTAGGGGAGTTCCTAACGTACCCGCGACCGCGAAACCGGCGACGGACCGGTCCGCGGGCGACGGAGTGCGGAGGTATGGGATGACCCGATTCATTGTGGTTCCGGGACTGTTCACGGGGGCCCAGGTGTGGCAGGAGACGGTCGAGCGGCTGCTGGCGGCCGGCGCGAAGGCGGATGTGGTGGAGGTGCCGCGACCGCGCGAGGGCGTCGTAGGCCTTGAGGGCGTCGTAGGCCTTGAGAGCGCCGTGGCTCCCCCGGCCGCCGTGGACCTCGAGGCCCATATCGCGCAGGTCGTCGCGGCGATCGACGCGGACGGCACGCAGGACACGAACACACGTGGCACGCAGGACACGGGCACACGTGGCACGCAGAACACGGGCACCCAGGACACAGGCACACGTGGCACGCAGGACACGGACACGCACGCCGCGGACGGTACCGACAGCGCACGGGACGTGGTGCTCGTCGGGCACGGCTACGGGGTGTTCCCCGCGGTGGGCGCGGCGGACCGCCGCGCGGACCGGGTGGCGCGGATCGTGTATGTGGACGCGCCGCTGGTGCAGGACGGCTCGGTGGGACTGGCCACGGTCCCCGACCCCGCACTGCGCGAACACCTGGCGGAGGAAGAGCTGTTGGCGGCCCCCGGGCGTGCGGAGTGGGCGCGCTGGGGCAGCACGGCGGGACTCTCCGACGCACACCTGGACCGGCTCACCGCGCTCGCCGCACCGCATCCGACGGGGACACTGCTGCGGCCGCTGCGCCTGACGGGGGCGTCCGCGGACCTGCCGACCACGGGGGTGCTGTGCATGGAGAGCGGGACGACGATCGAGACGGTACGGATGCTCGTCGGCTTCGGCGATCCGGCGCTGCGGGCGCTGGCCCGTCCGGAGGTCACCTTCTTCGAACTGCCCACCGGGCACTGGCCGATGCTGTCCCGTCCGTCGGAGCTCGCGGATGCCCTCCTCGCGGCGGCCGCAGGTGAGGGGGTGAGCCTGTCGGCGGACGACGCACCCGCCGAGACGCCGGGGTACCTGCGGCCCTTCCTCCTGGACGTACCGGAGATCACGCCCGAACGCCACGGCGCCGTGGACCTGTTCCTGCCCGCCGCCACGGGTCCGCGGCCCGCGGTGGTGTTCGTCCACGGGGGCCCGGTCCCCGCGGACATGCGGCCATCGCCTCGGGAGTGGCCGACCTTCGTCGGATACGCCCGGTACGTGGCCGCGCAGGGAGCGGTCGGGGTGACGCTCGATCACCGGCTGCACGACGTGGCCGACTACGCGGTGGCCTCGGCCGACCTGGCCGCCGCGGTGGAACAGGTCAGGGCCGACCCGCGCGTCGACGCGTCCCGTATCGCCCTGTGGTTCTTCTCCGGCAGCGGTCCGATGACGGCGCACTGGCTGAGCGCCCCTCCCCCGTGGCTGCGCTGCCTCGCGGCGAACTACCCGATCATGGCGCCGCTCGCGAGCTGGGGTCTGGGGCCGGGTCAGGTCCGCCCGGCGGACGTGGTCGCGAAGGCGGGCCGACTGCCCCTGCTCCTCGTCCGCGCGGGCCTGGAAACCTCCGCGATCGCGGCGACGGTCACGGAATTCGTCACGGCGGCCCGCGCCGCCGACGCCCGCCTCGAGGTGGTCGACGTACCGCACGGCCACCACTCCTTCGAGGGCCTCGACCGGACCGCAGAGTCCCGCGCCGGCGTACGGGACTCCCTAAGGCGGG
>NZ_JAEIMH010000040.1:0-29102 GCF_016464295.1 Streptomyces sp. N35
CCCACCTACCCCCCCCCCCCCCCCCCTTCGCCCCGCCTCCCCGCCCACCCCGCCCCCTGGCTGACCAACCGGTCCGGCTCCCCCTCTCACCCACACCCCCGCCTCGCCTCGCCTCACCCGCACCCCGCTTCGCCTCGCCTCGCCTCACCCGCACCCCGCTTCGCCTCACCTCGCCTCACCCGCACCCCGCTTCGCCTCACCTCGCCTCACCCACACCCCGCTTCGCCTCACCTCGCCCCGCCCCGCCTCACCCACACCCCGCCCCGCCTCGCACCCCACCCCACCCCACCCCACCCCCTAACTGGCCAACCCGTCCGACCCCCGATTGACGGGGGGCGGCAATCGAGAGCCGGGGGGCGGGCGGGGGCAGGCCGACTGGGGGCATGAGCTTCAGTCTCGACATCAGCACCCTGCCGCAGGAGCGGCTTCACGAGCGGATAGCCGTCGTGCCCTCCCCGCTGGCGGAGCTGAGCATGACCCTGCACGCGCTCGCCGAGCCGGGCCACCATCCGGGGCTGCAGGGCTGGGCCACATCCGTGATGGCCGGGCTCGACCAGTGCCTCGCGGAGATGCTGTGCGAGGCGGACTTTCTGTGGCGGTCCACGTTCTCGGACATCTTCATGCCGTTCTCCGGCCTGACCGATCCCGCGGCGCTGCCCGCAGGCACCCTCGCCGAGGAGCTCGACCAGCTGGACAAGCTGGACGACGAGCAGTTCGTCGACGCGGCGCTGGAGTTCACCTGCACCCTGGCGTACGGAAAGCTGGCCGCGGCCCCGCTGCTCTCCGACCCGGCCGCCCGGCAGCGCGTGCTCGAACTCGCCGCGAGCCGCGGGGCCCGGCAGGTGCAGTTCACCCAGGGGCTGCTCGACGATCCGCCGGCCGTCCGCGGCTGGATACGGCGGCTGCTGCTCGACTGCGAAGAGGCGTTCTTCGGTGACGTATGGGCGCGGGTGCACCATCAGCTCGCCGCCGACGCCCGGCACAAGACCGAGCTGCTGCAGCGCAAGGGGCTCGGCACGATGCTGACCTCGGCGTCCAAGGCGCTGAGCCTGTCCGGGGACGAGCGGCAGATCGAGATCGACAAGCTGGTCGTCGGGCGAGCGGCGATCCCGGAGGGCGGGACGCTGCGGCTCGTTCCCACCGTGATGGGCCGGCCTCATCTGCTGGTGCTGCACCGGTACGGATGGACGCCGGTGATCCACTACCCGGTCGCGGGCGAGTCCCTGTCCACGGCGGCCTCGGTCGACGAGCTGACCCGCCGCATGGAGGCCCTCTCGCATCCCGTACGCATGCGGCTGTGCCGGAATCTGGCGCGGGCGCGTACACCACGAGCGAGCTGGTGGACGTGCACGGGATGAGCGCGCCGGAGATCTCGCGGCATCTGGCGGTGCTCAGGAAGGCCGGGCTGATCACCGCCAGGCGACGGGGCCGGTACGTGCTCCACCAGCTGGACCTGTCCAAGGTGGCCCGGTTGGGCAGTGACTTCATCGAAGGCGTGCTGCGCTGAGCCGCCCGCGGCGCGGTCGCACGTCCAAGGGGCTCAGCCCCCGTCCGGCACCCCGCCCGCTCAGTCGAATCTGATGTGCCTGACCCCGGTCATCGCCCGCCGCACCCGCCCCCGCACCGGTCCGTCCGTGTTCGGGAGCAGCGTCAGGCCCGCCGACCGGGCGATTCTGTCGGCGACTTGAGGGATCGGGACCGTATCGGTCCACAGCTGCTCGGCGAACTCGGGCCGCGCCAAGGACTCCAGACAGGCGTCGAGGCGGCGCACGGCGAAGGATTCGCGCTTCAGGGGCGCGTCCTTGCCGGCCACGAGCTGCAGCGCCCGGCCGAACGCCCGCTCGCGCAGCCGCTTCAGGACCGTCTCGCGCGCGGCGAGCAGCGCGAAGTGGTGGACGTCGTGGCCGCGTTCACGCAGCCGGCCGACCGTCTCCTGGAAGTACGCGGGGTCGATGACGGTCATCGGCACGAGCACCGGGCCGTCGTGCTTGGCGAGGGCCAGATCGAGGACCTCGTAGACCCCCTGGCGCCAGGCCGGCAGATCCTGGAAGTCGCCGCGCAGCTGCGCCGGCATCATCCGGTGCAGTCCGAAGCCCACGTGCTCCGGATCGCAGACCACGCTGCCGGGCAGCCTGCGCCGCAGCTCGTACGCGGTCTGGGTCTTGCCGCCGCCGAAGGGTCCGTTGATCCAGACGAGCACCGGTTCAGCTCCCGCCGCCCGCGCGCACCAGGCCCGTCTCGTACGCGAGGACGACGACCTGCACACGGTCGCGCAGGCCCAGCTTGGTGAGGATGCGGCCGACGTGGGTCTTCACGGTGGCCTCGGAGAGGACGAGGCGTGCGGCGATCTCGCCGTTCGACAGGCCCTGCGCGACAAGGATCATGACCTCGCGCTCGCGGCCGGTGAGGAGTTCGAGCTCCTTCTGGGGCGGCTGCGCGCCGGTGTTCGGGAGCATCGGGGCGAAGCGGTCGAGGAGGCGGCGGGTCGTCGAGGGGGCCACGACCGCGTCGCCGCTGTGCACCGAGCGGATGGCGGTGAGGAGTTCGGCGGGCGGAACGTCCTTCAGCATGAAGCCGGAGGCGCCGGCCTTCAGGCCCGAGAAGGCGTACTCGTCGAGGTCGAACGTGGTCAGGATGAGCACCTTAGGCGGGTTCTCCTGCGCGCAGATACGACGGGTCGCCTCGACCCCGTCGAGCTTCGGCATCCGCACGTCCATGAGGACCACGTCGACCGCCGTGGCCCGCAGCACGTCGATCGCCTCGGCGCCGTCGCCGGCCTCCGCGACCACCTCCATGTCCGGCTGCGCGGCGAGCACCATCCGGAACCCGGTGCGCAACAGCACCTGGTCGTCGACGAGCATCACGCGGATGGTCATGGGGGTCCTTCCCGGGACGGAAATGCGGTGGAGTGCAGTGACAGGTGTCAGTGGGCCGGTTTGAGCGGCAGCAGGGCGCTGATGCGGAATCCTCCGCCGGGCCGGGGCCCGGCGTCCAGGGTGCCGCCGACCATGCCGACGCGTTCGCGCATCCCGATCCGACCATGGCCGGGGCCGTCGGCGCCGCCGTCCTCGTACAGCTCATGGGGTGCGCCCTTGCCGTCGTCCTCGACGAGCAGCCCGAGGCCGTCGTCGAAGTAGACGATGCGCACGCTGGCTCCGGCGTTGGGTCCGCCGTGCTTACGGGTGTTCGTGAGGGCTTCCTGCACGATGCGGTACGCGGTGAGCTCCACGCCGCTGGGCAGCGGGCGAGCGGTGCCCTCGACCTTGAAGTCGACGGTGAGGCCGGATGCGCGGCACTGGCCGATCAGGTCGTCGATCTGCTCGACATCGGGCTGCGGCACGTACTCGCCGCCCTCGGCGGGCTCTCCCGTCCGCAGGACGCCGAGCAGCCGGCGCATCTCGGCCAGCGCCTGGCGGCCGGTCCCCGAGATCGTCTCCAGGGCCTTCTTCGCCTGGTCGGGAGCCTGGTCCATGACGTACGCGGCGCCGTCGGCCTGGACGACCATCACGGACACGTTGTGCGCGACGACGTCGTGCAGCTCCCGGGCGATCCGGGCCCGCTCGGCGGCGACGGCGACCTTGGCCTGTGCCTCGCGCTCCTGCTCGAGGCGGGTGGCGCGCTCCTCGAGCTGCGCGAAGTAGGCGCGGCGGGTGCGCAGGGAGTCGCCGAGGACCCAGGCGAGCAGGAACGGGACGATCATGAAGCCGGTGATCAGGATGGTGCCGACGAGGCCGGTTTCGTTGTCCTCGTGCCAGCGCAGCTGGGCGAGCGGAGCGGCGACGAGGCAGCCGCCGAGGGCGAAGCGGCGGGCCCAGGTGACGTCGCGGGTGGCGACCGTGTAGACGACGACGAGCATCGCGAAGTTCGCGACCATCACGTCGTTGTCGGTGATCAGCTGGACGAGGCCGCCGGCCGCGACCAGCAGCAGCATCCGCTCGGGGGCGCGGCGGCGCAGGGCGACGGCGAGGCACTGGACGAGCGCGAGGATCACGGTCAGTACGCCGGGGTCGCGGG
This sequence comes from Streptomyces sp. N35, assembly GCF_016464295.1. NCBI lineage: Bacteria > Bacillati > Actinomycetota > Actinomycetes > Kitasatosporales > Streptomycetaceae > Streptomyces > Streptomyces sp. N35. The sequence goes on from NZ_JAEIMH010000040.1 coordinate 4,015, forward strand.
ACTCCTGACTGGCCTCCGTGGCGAGTCCCACGGCGGTCACCGCGAACAGCACGACAGCCCAGAAGCTGTCGACACCGGTGGGGTGTCTGCGGAGGAAGTCGTAGAGGCGCTGCACGTAACCCAGCGTAGATACGGGGGGCACGTGCTGGGGTCAACCGCAGGGGCGATCCGTGGGTGGGGGGCGTACTCCCCAAGGTGGAGGCGGTGGTCGTTTGTGCTGGGGGTGAGGGGTGGTTTCCAGGAGGTTCCGACCACCCCGGCCGTACGATTTCGACCAGCCCAGCCGTACGAGAAGGAACCGGGGTGCCCGTCGTGGACCAGGTCGAGGAGCTGATGACCGAGCTTGCCGCGCTCGAGGAGCCGAAGGTGCGGGCCGTGAACGAGAAGCACGGGGACGACCACGGCGTGAACCTCGGCAAGCTGCGGGCCGTCGCCAAGCGGCTGAAGACGCAGCAGGAGCTCGCCGTCGGGCTGTGGGCGACCGATGACACCGCGGCGAAGCTGCTCGCGCTGCTGATCTGCCGGCCGAAGGCCTTCGGGCGCGATGAGCTCGACGCGATGCTGCGGCAGTCCCGTACGCCCAAGGTGCACGACTGGCTCGTGAACTACGTGGTCAAGAAGAGCAAGCACGCCGAGGAGCTGCGGCTCGCCTGGACCGACGACCCCGATCCGGTCGTCGCGAGCGCGGGCTGGGCGCTGACCGGCGAGCGTGTGCTGAAGAAGCCCGAGGGGCTCGATCTCGGCGGGCTGCTCGATGTGATCGAGGCCGAGATGAAGGACGCACCGGAGCGGCTGCAGTGGGCGATGAACATGGTGCTCGGCCATATCGGCATCGAGCACCCCGAGTACCGGGCCCGTGCGCTGGCCATCGGTGAGCGCCTCGAGGTGCTCAAGGACTATCCGACCTCGCCCGGGTGCGTCTCTCCGTACGTCCCGGTCTGGATCGACGAGATGGTGCGGCGGCAGGAAGCCGCGGCCGCCGAATAGTCATCGGCAGGACGCCGCGGCCACCGAATAGTCATCGGCAGGAAGCCGCGGCCGCCGAGCAGTCATCGGCAGGAACCCGCAACCGCCAAGCAGTCACGCCCCTGCCTTCACCGTTACGCCCCCGCTTGCGACATCCACCGGTCAGGACCGGCTGTCCGGCGTCCCGTACGGGAGCGTTCGGCCTGGGACTCCAGGAGCTGCGAGGCCTCGGCGGACGGTCGGAGCCGGGCCGCGACCGAGGTGTTGGCGCCGGTCTCGACGTGGATGTCGGCCACCTTGTGCCGCCGCATCCACGGTCCTTGGACCAGCCGTACGCTCTGCACCTTGGCGTGCGGCACCAGCGAGAGCTTGCGGCGCAGCCGGCCGTGGCGGGCGGCGAAGACCGTCTCGGTGACGGCGAGGCCGTAACCGCGCCACCACAGCGGGACGCACCAACGGGCGGAGGACGGCGGCCGGGACAGCTCGGACGGCACCACGACCCCCGGCAGGATCCGCTCGATCACCGCTTCCGCCACGGAGCGGGGCGCCACCGGCACCAGGACGTCGTTGGAGGACCCGGCGACGTCCAGCTCGATACGGACCCAGCCGCGCCGCCGCCAAAGGAGCGGCTCGACGATATGCACGGTCTGCACCCGGCCCGGCGGCACCGTCTCATGGGCCTTGTCGAGCAGTCCGTGGTCGAGGCGGAGGCCGTCCTGCGAGGCGCCCACCGTCCAGTCGTACTCCTTGATGAAGCGCCCCACGCTGCTCGCCCCCGCCGCGCCGAGCAGCGGCAGTCCGGTGCCGATGACCAGCGGAAGCGACTCGGTGAGGAACCACAGCACGACGGGGACGGTGATGCCGGTGATCGCCCAGGCCCACATCCCGCCGGATAGGACCAGGGACATGGCGAGCATGTTCGGCGGTACGTGGAGCAGGACCGCGGCCGGCGCCTCGCCCACCTCGCGGGCGTGCTCGGGCGCGAACCCGGCCGCGCGGGCGAGGAGTTCGGCCCGCAGGGCGCGGGCGTCGGGTTCGCTGAGGTACGCCAGCTCGTCCTTCTTGTCCGCGCCGATGACGTCCATCTTCAGCTTGGCGACGCCCAGGAAACGGGCGAGCAGCGGCTGGTTGAGGTCCACGGCCTGGAGGCGGTCGAGCCGGATGTGCGCGGTGCGGCGGAAGAGCAGGCCGGTGCGGATCCGCAGCTCGGTGTCCGTGACCGAGAAGTGCGTGAACCACCAGGTGAGGAAGCCGTAGAGGGAGGCGATGAGCACCAGCGCGCCGCCCGCGAGCAGGATGGTTTCGGCGGCCAGGTCGGAGACCCTGCGGTAGGCGCCGTCCGGGTCGTGGAACGCCCAGCCCGCTCCGACCGCGACCGGCGCCCAGGCGCGGCGCAGCGGGGTGACGGGGTGCAGGCGCCGCTCGGCTACAGGAGCAGGTGTCTCTTCGGTCCCCGGGGACTCACCCGTCCCCGGTGTCTCCTCGGTCTCCGGGGACTCACCCGTCCCCGGTGTCTCCTCGGTCTCCGGCGTCTCGTTCACAGCCCCGCCGATCGGGCCTCGCCCAGTTCGGTCAGCCGGTCCCGCAGGCGTTCGGCCTCGGCGGGGTCGAGCCCCGGGATCGTGGCGTCCGTCGCCGCCGCGGCGGTGTGCAGCTGGAGCGAGGCGAGCCCGAACTTCCGCTGCAGCGGCCCCGATTCGACCTCCACCAGCTGCATCCGCCCGTACGGGACGACCGTCTCCTCGCGCCACATCACCCCGCGCTGGATCAGCAGGTCGTCCGCGCGCTCGGCGTACCGCCACGAGCGCCAGTTCCGCCCGAGCATGGGCCAGCCCCACACCAGGAAGAACCCGGGGATCAGCGCGAACAGCGCCCACCCGGGAGCGGCGAACAGCCACAGGAGCACAGCCGTGGCGACCGTGATCGGCACGAGCCACAGCACGAGCAGCAGCCTGCGCAGCCTGAGCATCGCGGCCGGCAACCCCTGCCACTGCGGGTCCGTCCGTGCCGGTACCCCGGCGGCTCCACTTGTCATCCCCGTATCCCCTGCCTTCACGCATACCACCCTACGTACGAGAGACTGTTCGCATGAGTCCCAAGACGGAGACCATGATCGGGGTCGGCGGAGCCGCGGAGAGCACCGACATGGTGCTCAACATCGGCCCTCAGCACCCGTCCACGCACGGGGTGCTGCGCCTGAAGCTGGTGCTCGACGGTGAACGCATCGTGAGTGCGGAGCCGGTCATCGGCTACATGCACCGCGGCGCGGAGAAACTCTTCGAGGCGCGCGACTACCGGCAGATCGTGATGCTGGCCAACCGCCACGACTGGCTCTCCGCCTTCTCCAACGAGCTGGGTGTGGTCCTCGCCGTCGAGCGGATGCTCGGCATGGAGGTGCCCGAGCGCGCGGTGTGGACCCGCACGCTGCTTGCCGAGCTGAACCGCGTCCTCAACCACCTGATGTTCCTTGGTTCGTACCCGCTCGAACTGGGCGGAATCACCCCGGTGTTCCATGCTTTCCGGGAGCGCGAGGAACTCCAGGCGGTCATGGAGGAGGTGTCCGGCGGCCGGATGCACTACATGTTCAACCGGGTCGGCGGCCTCAAGGAGGATCTGCCTCTGGGGTGGACGCAGCGCGCCCGCGCGGCGGTTGCCTCGGTCCGGTCCCGTATGGACGTCTACGACCGGCTGGTCCTCGGCAACGAGATCTTCCGCGCCCGTACGCGTCAGGTCGGTGTCCTGTCCCCCGCGGCCGTGCACGCGTACGGCGTCAGCGGCCCCATCGCCCGCGCCTCCGGCGTGGACTTCGACCTGCGCCGCGACGAGCCGTATCTCGCGTACGGCGAGCTGCAGTCGACGCTGAAGGTGGTCACGCGCGAGGAGGGCGACTGCCTGGCCCGTTTCGAGGTCCTCCTGGAGCAGACGCACAATGCGCTCGATCTGGCCGACGCGTGCCTGGACCGGATGGCCGGCCTCGCGCCCGGGCCGATCAACCAGCGGCTGCCGAAGGTGCTCAAGGCGCCCGAGGGCCATACGTACGCCTGGACCGAGAACCCGCTCGGCATCAATGGCTACTACCTGGTCTCCAAGGGTGAGAAGACCCCGTACCGCCTCAAGCTGCGCTCGGCCTCGTACAACAACATCCAGGCTCTGATCGAGCTGCTGCCGGGCACGCTGGTCGCGGACATGGTGGCGATTCTCGGGTCACTGTTCTTCGTGGTCGGCGATATCGACAAGTAGCGCGTCCGGCTCGACGCCCACCGGCTGGAGCAGCCAGCCGAAGTCGCCGAGGCCGCCGCGGGCGGTGAGTTCGGCGGGCTCGCCGGGCCGGGGGAGGGGGGGGGCCGGGGCGGGGGGGGGGGGCGGGGGGCGGCAGGGAGCAAGCGCGAGCGGCGGCCGGGCCGACCGGATGCCGAGCGTCTGGAGTGCTTCGCGCTGCGTGAGGAGTACGGCTTCGCCGCCGACCGCGCAGGCGTCGAGGGCGACATGGGCCGTGATGTCGCACGAGCCGTCCGGTACGGGGCGGCATTCCCGGCCGTCGCGGAAGCCGGTGAGCGTCCCGAACGGGGGCCGTCGGCCTTGGTGGTGCGCGTAGTCGACGGCCACGGCCAGCCCGCCGCGTACGGCATCGACGGCCCGCGCCCAGGCCTCGTCCCGGGGCCGGCCGATCTCGGCGCGGCTGCCGGGTTCGGCGGTCAGCGGCCACCAGCGCGCGAGCCAGTCGCTGTCGGGCCCGGGCGGCAGCGGCTCTCCGAGCGTCTCGGTGCCGTCCTTTTCCTGTACGAGGACGAGTCGGGCGGTGCCGTTCCCGTCCACCTCCACGACGTCCACGGGCACGTTGTCGAGCCACTCGTTGGCGAACAGCAGGCCGTTGACGCGGTCCGGGATCCCGGCGACCCACTCGATCCGGCCGTCGAGCCCTGCCGGCCGGCCCGCCCGCTCGACGGCGTAAGCCCGCGTCCGCGCGGCCACCGCCGGCTCCAGCGCGTCGAGCACACCCGAGGTCAACTCCCCGCGCCCGGCGCCGACATCGACGAAGTCGAGGGTGGCCGGGTGCCCGAGGGCACGGTCGACACGGGTGAGGAGGGCGGCGACGGCGCGGGCGTAGAGGGGGGAGGCGTGCACGGAGGTACGGAAATGCCCGGCAGGCCCCTCCGTACGGAGGTAGAACCCACCGGGCCCGTACAACGCTTCCTCGGCCGCGTCCCGCCACGTTCTGCTCACGGAACGAGTATCCACTTCGGACCGGACGCACCCGTCCTACGAGATCGCCGACCTCAGCTCCGCCACATCGATCTGTTCGGTCTCATCGTGCGCCGTGAGGTCGATGACCTCGCCGACCGCCCGCTCCGCATCGGCCCGGGACTTGAACTCCCCCTCGGCCTCCGCCTTGTGCAGCGCCAGTGCCTCCGCCCCGACCACATCCGCGAGGTCCTCGTTCTGCACCGCCTCGATCTCCACGGCGCCGCCGCCCGACTTCGTACCGAAGAAGTCGAAGCCACCGATGAGCGGCCGGCGCACCCGGGCGTGCGGCACCACGGCCGCGGCGGGACGTGCGGCGGGGGGCAGGGCGGCGGCCGCGCGCGCATGAGCGACGGCCGCCTCGGGCTTCCCCTGCTCCGTCGCCTCCTCCGGCCCTGGCGGCGCGGCAGCGGACGTCCCGTTCGTGGAGAAGCCGGAAGGGGCGGAGTTCACGGAATTGACGGAACCCGTGTCCCGCTGCCGCGGCACCCGCGCCAGCTTGTCCAGCGCGGCGTTCGCCTTCAGGTAGAGCGCCACCGTGCCGCGCGGCTCGGTGTCCGCTCCCGCGGGCGGGAGCGCCCGCGCCGGAGCGGCCGCCTCGATGGCGAGCTGGCGGCGGGCCTTGCGCGCGCTGGCGCGCTCCGTCTCGGCCGTCGCGTACCGGCGCAGGAGCGCCGCGTGTTCACCGCGCAGCGCGGCCAGTTCGCCCCGTTTCGAACGCAGTCGTGCCTCCAGCTTGCCGCGCAGTTCCCGCGACTCGTCGAGGTCCGTCTCCAGCTCGGCTATCCGCTCGTCGTGCTTCCATTCGTCGCTCGCCCGCGCCCGCGTCAGCTCCGCGACCCGCTTGCCGGCGAGCCGGTCCCAGCGGCGCATGACGATCGCGCCGACCACGGCGGAGGCCGCCGCGACCCCCGCGAGTGCGCGCAGCACCACGGTGTCGGGAACCAGCCAGGTACTCGCCGCGGCGGCGACGGACACGGCGGCGACCGTCGACGGGGGAAGCAGTCGGTGCAGTGGGGGGGAATGGCGGTGGCGTCCACGTGGCATGGCCAGAAATTTACCGCGCGTAGGCATCACTCGGACCCCCGCCCGGCAATCTGTTCCCTTCCAGTTACTGAACTCCGCTCAGAACACTCCACCGCCCTCACCACCCAGCTGTTTACTTCTCAATCAAACCCTTCGATTCCAGGTACTCCTTGGCCGCATCGGCCTCCTTCACGCGCTCCGCGTCGACCTTCCGGTTGAGCTCGGTGAGGTCCTCCGTGGTGAGGGTCTGCGTGAGCTTCGCCAGCGCGTCCGCGATCTCCTTGGCGCCCGCGTCCTTGGTGTTGACGACCGGCAGCACGTTGTCCGCGTTCTGCAGGTTCTTGTCGTCCTCGAGCAGGACCAGGTCGAAGTTCTCGAGGGTCGCGTCGGTCGTGGTGGTGAGCACCAGCTGGTCGTCACCGTTCTTCACGGCCTGCTTGGACTGCGGGGTGCCGACGCCCTTCGGGTCGATTCCGGCGACGTCGATCCCGTACGTCTTCTCGAGGCCCGGCGCGCAGAACGGCCGGACCTCGCATTCCTCACCGGCCGCGATCTTCACCTTGAGCTTGGACTTGCCGAGATCGGAGAGGGTCTTGAGGTTGTTCTTCTCCGCGAATTCCTTGCTGACCGCGAAAGCGTTCTGGTCGACGGCCTCGCCGGCCGGAAGCACGCTGAGGCCGCGCGGCTTCGCGAGCTTCTCCAACTCGGCGACGGTCTTGGTCACATCGCTGGACGCCACCGGCTTGTCCTTGGGCGCGTCCGGGCCGTTCACCTTGGCGTTGAGGAATTCGGCGAGCGTCGCCGCGTACTCGGGAACGACGTCGATATCGCCCTTCTCCAGGGAGGGTTCATAGAGTTCGCGGGTTTCGACGGTCTTGATCGACGTGTCGTATCCGGCCTCGGAAAGCAGCTGCGCGTACAGCTCGGCGAGCACCTTGGACTCGGTGAATCCGGCCGAACCCACCACCAGCGACCCCTTCTTGTCGCCGCCGCCGCTGCTCTTCTCGCCGCCCGAGCCCTTGTCCTCCAGGCTGTCGCCGCCGCACGCGGTGAGCCCCGCGCCGAGAGCCACGACCGCGGCCGTGGCCGCCGCCATCCGTATGCCACGCGGGAACTTCTTCATGGGTCCACCATTCAGGGTTGTCTCAAGGGATATTCGAAAGGGCTGTACGGAAGTGCTGTACGGAAGAGCTGCACGAAGGGCTATGCGGAAGAGCTGAGCGAAGAAGACACGGATCACACCGCCGCCGTACGCCTGCGCATCGGGTCGCACCACTTGCCGATCAGCACGAGCACCAGCTCCACGAGGAGCGCGAGCCCGCCGACGAGGATCGCGCCGGCCACCACCTGCGGGGTGTTCTGCACCGCGAAGCCGTACGTGATGATCCGGCCGAGTCCGCCTTCGCCGGCCATCGCGGCCAGGGCCGCGGTCGCCACCACCTGCACGGTCGACGAGCGGAGGCCGGTCATGATCAGCGGGTAGGCGAGCGGCAGTTCGACCCGCAGGAACAACTGGCGCCCGCTCATGCCCATCCCGCGCGCGGCCTCCACGACGGAGCGGTCGACCTCGCGCATACCGATATACGCGTTGGTCAGCAGCGGCGGTATGGCGAAGAGCACCAGCGCGATCAACGTGGGCAGATCACCATGGCGGCCGAGCGGCGTCATCGTGAGCAGCACGAGGATGGCCAGGGTGGGGATGGCCCGGCCCACGTTGGAGAGATTGACCGCGAGCGCACCGCCCTTGCCGATGTGCCCGAGCCAGAGCGCGAGCGGCAGGGCGATCAGGCAGGCCACGGCAAGGCAGACGCCGGTGAAGTAGAGGTGCTCGGCCAGGCGGTTGAGCACCCCCTTCTCGCCCTGCCAGTTGGCACCCGTGGTCAGCCACTCCAGCGCACCCGTGATCGCGTTCATGCCGGTTCCGTCACCTTTGCGCTCCGGGAGTCACGTATGCGGCCACCAGGTGCGGCGTCACGCGCCCGTGTCACCCTCGTCCAAGGGGTGAGCAGCCGCTGGAGCAGCAGCAACAGCAGATCGGCGACGATCGCGAGCACCACGCACAGGACGGAGGCGGTGAGCACCTGGGCCTTGAAGTCGCTGTCGAGGCCGTCCATGATCAGGCCGCCGAGCCCGCCGTAATCGACGATGGCACCGACCGTGGTGAGCGCGACAGTGGACACGGTGGCGATCCGCACGCCGGCGAGGATCGCCGGGAGCGCCAGCGGCAGTTCGACTTCCCAGAGCAGCCGGCCGGGACCGTACCCGAGCCCGCGCGCCGCCTCACGCGACTCCTCGGGAACCGCGGCGAGTCCCGCCATCACATTCCGTACGAGAATCGTCAGCGAGTAGAGCACCAGGCCCGTGATCACCAGGGCCGGGGAGAGGCCGAAGAGGGGCAGCAGCAGCGAGAACATCGCGAGGGACGGGATCGAGTAGAGCGCCGTGGTCAGACCGAGCACCGGACCCGCGAACCCCTTGCCGCGGCGTGCGAGCAGCGCCAGCGGGAAGGCCACGAGCAGACCGATCAGCACGGAGGCGGCCGTGATCCACACATGCTGGACGGTCGCGTCGATCAGCTCCTGGCTGCGCGACTCGAGGTACTCGGCGCACACCCAGTCGTTCGTCACCAGGCAGTTCTCTCGGTCCACGGCGCTCACCTCCCCCGTCACGCCGAACCTATGTATGACTGGTGACCCTAAACCCAAGCACTGACAATCGCCGAGGACTGTCGTCCTGCAGCAACATGGCGTTTACAACGAGCCCACCACAATGGGGAGTCATGATCCGGTTCGAGCACGTCAGCAAGCGGTACGCCGATGGCACCATGGCCGTCGACGACCTGTCGTTCGAGGTCGCGGCGGGTGAACTGGTCACCCTGGTGGGCCCGTCGGGCTGCGGCAAGACCACCACCATGAAGATGGTGAACCGGCTGATCGAGCCGACCTCCGGGCAGATATTTCTCGACGGGGAAGACATATCCGCAATCGATCCGGTCCAACTCCGGCGCCGTATCGGATACGTGATCCAGCAAGTCGGCCTCTTCCCGCACAAGACGGTCCTGGAGAACACCGCGACCGTCCCGCATCTCCTCGGCTGGAAGAAGGGCGACGGCAAGCGGCGCGCCGCCGAACTCCTCGACCTCGTGGGCCTCGACCCCTCCGTCTACGGCGACCGCTACCCGGAGCAGCTCTCCGGCGGCCAGCGCCAACGGGTCGGCGTCGCCCGGGCGTTGGCGGCCGATCCGCCCGTACTCCTGATGGACGAGCCGTTCGGCGCGGTCGACCCGGTGGTGCGCGAGCATCTGCAGACGGAGTTCCTGCGGCTGCAGCAGGAAGTGAACAAGACGGTGCTCTTCGTCACGCATGACATCGAGGAGGCCGTACGGCTCGGCGACCGTATCGCCGTCTACGGCCAGGGACGTATCGAGCAGTACGACGCCCCCGCCGCCGTCCTCGGCGCACCGGCCAACCCCTATGTCGCCGATTTCGTGGGCTCCGACCGCGGCCTCAAGCGCCTTTCGGTCACCCCGATCGAGGAGACCGACCTCGAACAGCCTCCCGTCGTACGCCTGGAGGACTCGGCGAAGAGCGCCGCCGAGCGGATGCGTGCGGAGGGTGCGGGCTGGGCGGTTGTGCTCGACGCCGACGGAGAACTGCACGGCTGGGTGAACTCCGGCCATCTCACCTCGGGCACGGTGGCCGACCACGCACGGCGGATGGAGGCCTGGCTGCCGGTCGGCGCCTCACTGAAGCGGGCGTTCTCCACGATGCTGCAGCACGACGCGGGCTGGATCGCGGTGATCGACGAGGAGCGCAGGGGCAACTTCCTCGGAGTGCTGACCCCGGCGACCCTGCATGAGGCGCTGCGGCGGTCGACCGCGGCGGATGCGCGGGACATTCCGCGTACGGAGGTGGAGTTGGAGACGGTGAGCGGGGCGTAGGAGGCGTCCGCGGGCGAGCCGGACAGACCCCTCCCTCCCGGGGGCCGAGCCCTTCAAACCCTATCGCCGCCCACTGACATCGCGGCCGGCCCACAGCACACTCAAGCCTTCAACCGCCCGCTGATCCACACCAGCGTGGCCGGGATCTCCCGGCGCCAGGTGTTGAAGTTGTGGCCGCCGGAGTCGAGCAGGATCGAGGACACCCTGGTGGGCGCCTTGACCTTGTCGATGAACTTCAGGGTGTCCTGGTAGTTGTCCTCGCCCTCCTTGCTGCTGGTCGCCAGCAGCGAGACGGGCGGCGCGGGCCTGTGGTCGAGCAGCCACATCAGATCGGACTCCTGCTTGACCTTGGTCTCGCCCTGGAAGAGATCGCCGGTCTGGTCGTCTATCGGCGCCATGTAGTTGGCGGAGAGTCCGGCGCCGGCGGCGAAGCGGTCCGGGTGCTTCATCGCGATCTTCAACGCGCAGTAGCCACCGGTGGAGTTGCCGATCACGCCCCAGTTCTCCGGCTTCGTACCGACGCGGTACTTGCCCTGGATCGCGGTCGGCAGATCCTCGGCGAAGAAGGTCTCGGTCTGCGGGCCGCCCGGTATGTTCACGCACTCGGTGTCGCGGCCGGGGACGATCGAGGGCCGCAGCATCACCAGGATCATCGGCTGCATCTTGCCGTCGCGCGCCTGCTTGCCGGCGGTCTGCGGATAGTGCAGGCCCTTGATCAGGTTCTCGGCGGTGCCCGGGTAACCGGTGATCACGACGGAGGCCGGGAACTTCTTGTCCTTGTACTCGGGCTGGAAGTACTCCGGCGGCAGATAGACGTACGCGGGGCTCGCCAGCTTGGACTTCGGGCCGGCGATGTCCACCTTCTGGATCTGCCCGCCGACCCGCGGCTGGGAGCCGCCGGGCACGTTCACTGACTGGGTGCCGGTGACCTTGACCGGGCCACTCGCCCCGCCGGCGGTGTCGTGGTCGACGACCACCCCGGGCTCCTGCTCCTGACCGAAGAGGTCGGCCCACGAGGCGTAGAAACCGAACTCCTTGTTGGCCGCGAGCCCCACCGAGGCGAACACCATGATCTGCGTCAGGGCGAGCAGCACGATCCGGCCGAGTACGGCGCGCCAGTTCCGCCCTGCGAGCCGCGGCCAGAACCAGACCGTGCCGACGAACAGGAGCAAGGCCAGAAGAACGGCCACTGCCAGCGCTGCGTTGCTCGTGAGACCCATGGGATTGCCTGTTCTACCTGTCTTGTTTGGGCGTTTTTTACCGTCTGCGATGAACCCGACTCCCGGTCACGCCGTCCTATAGGGCGCAATTCGCCCGGTACGCGACAGCGTCCGGGCCTCGGCTCTCGCAGAACCACGGGGTGCAATGTCCAGCTGGATAGATGCGGAAAAAACGGACAAGGTTCCCTCTACGATGCGCCGCCTGACCCGAGGTCCGCGCCCCGAGAAGGTCCCGTCCCTGATCGGGACCGCCTGCACCCTGATCGGTCTCCTCGACATCGCCGCCGGTGTCTTCCCGCGCTTCCGGCACAGCCGGATCCACGCCCTGGCCCAGGTCCTGCCGGGCGCCCTCGGCCCGTACGCCGCCGCCCTCGCGATCTGCGCCGGTGTCCTGCTCCTGCTGCTCGCGCACGGCCTGCGCCGCCGCAAGCGCCGCGCCTGGCGGGCGGCCGTGGTGCTGCTGCCGCTCGGGGCCCTGGCGCAGTTCACGTACCGGCACTCGATCGTCGGCGTCGTCCTGCCGCTGCTGCTCCTGGCCCTCCTGCTCCGCCATCGGAGTGAATTCGCGGCCCTGCCCGACCCCCGCAGCCGCTGGAAGGCGCTGACGAATTTCCTGCTCATGAGCGTCTTCTCGCTCGGCATCGGCTGCGTGATCGTCGGCACCCACGCCCAGCGCGCCGTCGGCGAACCCTCGGTGGCCGAGCTGCTCAAACACGTCCTGTACGGCCTGGTCGGCGTCGAAGGTCCCGTCGACTACTACGGCCGTACGTCCTGGACGGTCAGCGCCTCACTGGGCGCCCTCGGCCTGCTCACCGCCCTGACCACGATCTATCTGGCCTTCCGCCCCGAACATCCGGCCGCCCGCCTCACCCCGGACGACGAAGACCGGCTCCGCGCGCTCCTCGCACGGCACGGCGCCCGCGACTCGCTCGGCCACTTCGCGCTGCGCCGCGACAAGGGCGTGGTCTTCTCGCCGAGCGGCAAGGCCGCAGTCACGTACCGCGTCGTCTCGGGCGTGATGCTCGCGAGCGGCGACCCGATCGGCGACGTGGAGGCCTGGCCCGGCGCCATCGAACGCTTCATGGCCGAGGCCGAGGCCCACTCCTGGACCCCGGCCGTGATGGGCTGCTCGCGCACCGGCGGCGAGGTCTGGACCCGCGAAACGGGCCTCGACGCCCTGGAGCTCGGCGACGAGGCGATCGTGGACGTCGCCGACTTCTCGCTCTCCGGGCGCGCGATGCGCAATGTGCGCCAGATGGTCAAGCGCATCGAACGCGCCGGCTACACGACGCGGGTGCGGCGCGTGAGCGATCTCGGGCAGGACGAACTCGACCGCGTCCGCCGGGCCGCCGCCGACTGGCGCGGCACGGACAACGAGCGCGGCTTCTCCATGGCGCTCGGCCGCATCGGCGACCGCGCGGACGGCGACTGCCTCATCACCACCGCGCACCTCACCGACCCGGAATCCCCCTCCCCGTACGGCGATGTGAAAGCCGTCCTGCACTTCGTCCCCTGGGGCCGGGACGGCGTCTCCCTCGACCTGATGCGCCGCGACCGCAGCGCCGACCCGGGCATGAACGAGCTCCTCATCGTCGCCGCCCTGCAGGCTGCCCCCGCCCTCGGGATCCAGCGGATGTCCCTGAACTTCGCCATGTTCCGCGCCGCCCTCGCCCGCGGCGAACAGCTGGGCGCGGGCCCGGTCCTGCGCACCTGGCGCGGCCTGCTCGTGTTCCTGTCGCGCTGGTTCCAGATCGAATCGCTCTACAAGTTCAACGCCAAGTTCCGCCCGCGCTGGGAGCCGCGCTTCGTGGTCTTCCGCAGCTCGCGCGATCTGCCCCGGATCGGCTTCGCGGCGATGCAGGCGGAGGGCTTCGTCACACTCGCCCCACCCCGCTTCCTGCGGGGTGCGCGGCGCCCGGCCCGGGTCTGTCCGCACGAGGTGACGGGCGAACGGGAGGCTCGGGCGGCCTGAAGGCCGGCCGTTCCCCGTACGCACAGTCGACCGCTCCCCGTACGGGCGGTCGGCCCGCTCCTCGTACGAGCGGGGCAAACCAACCCGCGCACGGGCCTAGGCTTGGCGTATGAGTACGTCACGTGGCCGAGGACATGTCGAGGGACTGCCCGACTGGGACCGCTGCGCGGTCATGGGCGTGGTCAACGTGACCCCGGACTCCTTCTCCGACGGCGGCCGCTGGTTCGACACCACCGCCGCCGTCAAGCACGGCCTCGACCTCGTCGCCCAGGGCGCCGATCTGGTCGACGTCGGCGGCGAGTCGACCCGCCCGGGCGCCACCCGCGTCGACGAGGCCGAAGAACTGCGCCGGGTCATCCCGGTCGTCCGCGGCCTCGCCTCCGAAGGCGTCGCGGTCTCCGTCGACACCATGCGCGCCACGGTCGCCGAACAGGCCCTCGCCGCCGGTGCCTTGCTCGTCAACGACGTCAGCGGCGGCCTCGCGGACCCGGCGATGATCCCCGTCGTCGCCGACGCCGGAGCGCCGTTCGTGGTGATGCACTGGCGCGGCTTCAGCGAGGGCATGAACAGCCTCGCGGTGTACGGGAATGTCGTCGGCGAGGTCGTCGCCGAACTCCGCACCCGCCTGGACGCGGTGATCGAGGGCGGCATCGCCCCCGAGCGGATCGTCGTCGACCCGGGCCTCGGGTTCGCGAAGAGCGCCGAGCACGACCTGGCCCTCGTCGCGCACATGCGCGAGCTGCGCGCCCTCGGGTACCCGGTCCTGGTCGCGGCCTCCCGCAAACGTTTCCTCGGCCGCGTCCTGGCCGGCCCCGAGGGCGCCCCGCCCCCCGCGCGCGAACGCGACGCGGCCACCGCGGCGGTCTCGGCGATCGCCGCGCACGAGGGTGCGTGGGCGGTACGCGTGCACGAGGTACGGGCCACCGCGGACGCGGTGCGGGTGGCCCGCGCCGTCGAAGGCGCCGTATCGCCCTCCGTGTCGCCGTCCGTATCTCCCTCCGTATCGCCATCACAGACCGACTCGCAGACCCCAGAAGGAGACCGGTGACGTCACGCGTGGACCTCGAAGCCGTCGAGAAGGCCAACACCGCCTTCTACGAAGCGATGGAACGCGGTGACTTCGAGGCACTCTCCGACCTGTGGCTCACCGGCGACGAAGGCGACGGCGTCAGCTGCGTCCACCCGGGCTGGCCGGTCCTGACGGGCCGCGGCGAGGTGCTGCGCTCGTACGCCCTGATCATGGCGAACACGGAGTACATCCAGTTCTTCCTCACGGACCTCAAGATCGCGGTCAACGGCGACACGGCCCTGGTCACCTGCACGGAGAACATCCTCAGCGGCGCCCCCTCGGAGGAGGCCGGCGAGCTCGGCCCCCTGGTCGGCCAGCTGGTCGTCGCCTCCAACCTCTTCCGCCGTACTCCGTCCGGCTGGCAGCTGTGGTCCCACCATGCGTCGCCGGTGCTCGCGGAACGGGCTGAGGGCGACGAAGAGGATCCCTCGGAAACCCCGTGACACCAGCAGCCCCGAGCGGCACAGCCCCCAAGCCCTCAGTCTCCGAGCCCGAACCCCGCACATCCCTCTCCCGAGTGGGCAGCAGCTCGAAGAGGGTTTGCCACCGCGTCCGCGGGTAAGCCCCGCAACCAGCGGCTCTTATCAAGAACCGGACCCCCTGTCCATAGCCCCCGCGGGCGAGCCCCACCCGCACCCGAAGGTAGATTCGAAGGGGACTGGTGTGCCGACCGCACTCGGCTGCAGCCCGACGAAACCGAGATGAGCAGGAGTGATTCGCGTGGACCGTGTCGCGCTGCGCGGCCTCAAGGCCCGTGGTCACCACGGCGTTTTCGCCAAGGAACGCGAAGAGGGCCAGACCTTCATCGTGGATCTGGTGCTGAGCCTGGACACCCGCTCGGCCGCCGCCGACGACGATCTGACGAAGACGGTGCACTACGGCGTGGTGGCCGAGGAGGTCGTGGCCGCCGTCGAAGGCGAGCCCGTCGACCTCATCGAGACGCTCGCCGAGCGCATCGCCCAGACCTGCCTCAAGCACGAACCGGTCCAGGAGGTCGAGGTCGTCGTGCACAAGCCGGACGCCCCGATCACCGTCCCGTTCGACGATGTGACGATCACGATCACCCGGAGCCGAGTATGAACAACGTGCAGAGCGACCCCACGGTCCAGCCCGTTCCCGCCTCCGTCGTGGCACAGGTGGACGCCGCCGACACCACGCTGCAGAACCCCAAATTCGCCGTGATCGCCCTCGGCTCCAACCTCGGCAACCGTCTGGAGACCCTCCAGGGCGCCGTGGACGCGCTCGAGGACACCCCCGGCCTGCGGGTGAAGGCCGTCTCGCCGGTCTACGAGACGGAGCCCTGGGGCGTCGCCCCGGACTCCCAGCCCTCGTACTTCAACGCGGTCGTCGTGATCAAGACGACGCTGCCCCCGTCCTCCCTCCTGGAGCGCGCGCACGCGGTCGAGGAGGCCTTCCACCGCGTACGCGACGAGCGCTGGGGCCCGCGCACGATCGACGTCGACATCGTTGCCTACCAGGACGTCGTCTCCGACGACCCGGTGCTCACGCTCCCGCACCCGCGCGCCCACGAACGCGCCTTCGTGCTCGCGCCCTGGCACGACGTCGACCCCGAGGCCGTCGTCCCCGGCCGCGGACCGGTGGCCGAGCTGCTCGCCTCCGTCCCCCGCGAGGGCGTCGCGCCGCGCGTGGACCTGGAACTGCGGCTGCCCGAGTAATCGTTAAGGTCTAACGGGCCCGCATACGTCAGGGCCCACCGGGCCCGGACACAGGGCCCGCCCGGACCCGTACGAGGACGAGGCCGCGCCCCGTCCGTGTGGAGGCGAACGCACCCGTGAAGCAGCTGCGCATCAGGACGCTGGCCGTCATCTTCCTGGTGGCCGGTGTCCTGTCCTGGGCCCTGGCCAAGCTGCTGGTGGCGCGGGACTCGCTCGGCACCCTGCCGAGCGTCCCGCTGGCCGCGCCCATCGTGCTGGCGGTCATCGCGGCCGCCCTCCTGGCCACCGCGATCTCGCTCCGCTCGCGCCTGCGCGCCCAGCGCGACCGCGTGCCGGGCGCGAAGGGCGTCGAGCCGTTGATGGCGGCCCGCGCGGTGGTCTTCGGCCAGGCGAGCGCCCTGGTCTCGTCCCTGGTCAGCGGCGTCTACGGCGGGCTCGGCATCTTCCTGCTTTCCCACCTGGACGTCCCGGCCCGCCGCGACCAGGCCGTCTATGCGGCCTTCGCGGTGGCGGCCGGTATCGCGGTCATCGCCGCTGCCCTCTTCCTGGAGCGCGTCTGCCGCCTCCCGGAGGACAACGACACGGAGGGCGCGGCGGCCTGAGCCACCACGCCCTCGTTCGTACGGGAGAATCCCGCGCGTCTCAGCAGAGTCAGCGCGCCATGATCAGGCTCATCGCCTCGGCGCGCGTCGCCGGATCCCGCAGCTGACCCCGTACCGCCGACGTCAGCGTCTTCGCGCCCGGCTTGCGCACCCCGCGCATCGTCATGCACATGTGCTCGCACTCGACGACCACGATCACGCCGCGCGGCTCCAGGATCTCCATCAGGGAGTCGGCGATCTGCGTGGTCAGCCGCTCCTGCACCTGCGGCCGGCGCGCGAACACGTCGACGAGCCGCGCCAGCTTCGACAGGCCGGTGATCTTCCCGTCGGTGGACGGGATGTACCCGACGTGCGCGACCCCGTGGAACGGCACCAGATGATGCTCACAGCTGGACATCACCTCGATGTCCTTCACGAGCACCATCTCGTCATGACCGATGTCGAACGTCGTGGTCAGAACGTCCTCGGGCTTCTGCCACAGCCCCGCGAATATCTCCCTGTACGCCCGCGCCACCCGCGCCGGCGTCTCGAGCAGGCCTTCGCGGTCCGGGTCCTCGCCGACCGCGATGAGCAGTTCGCGTACGGCGTTCTCGGCGCGCTTCTCGTCGAACTCGCCGATCTTGGTCTCGCCGTCCAGCGTCACCGGGTCGGTCATGGGTCCTCGTTCCTGTACGTCAGGTCACGGGCATACGGAAATGCCGCGCCCCCCAAGGCTAAAACCTGGGGGGCGCGGCATCCATTCCGGGCCTGCTGAGACCAGTGGGTCCCGGCAGGTCAGGCCTCCGGGCGGTCCTCCGGAGCGGGGGCCGGGGCCTTGCTGAGCTCCGGCGTGCCCGTTTCGGTGGTGGAGGCGGAGCCCGACGTCACTGCCGTCGCACCATTGGCGCCGTTGGTCAGGGAGAGCTCACGGGGCGAGAGCACCGGGGGCCGCGTCGAGGGCGTACGCCGAGCGGAGCCGGTCCACGCCGGGCGGGCCGGGCGCTTGGTGATCGACGCGAAGATCTCGGCGATCTGCTCCTTGTTGAGCGTCTCCTTCTCGAGGAGCGC
Source organism: Streptomyces sp. N35 (assembly GCF_016464295.1). Classification (NCBI taxonomy): domain Bacteria; kingdom Bacillati; phylum Actinomycetota; class Actinomycetes; order Kitasatosporales; family Streptomycetaceae; genus Streptomyces; species Streptomyces sp. N35. The sequence continues at coordinate 21,775 of NZ_JAEIMH010000040.1, forward strand.
GAGGACCAGGTTGTCGAGGACGTCGCGGTTCTCGACGAGGATCTCCCAGGCCTCGTTGTGCGCGGTCTCGATGAGCTTCTTGACCTCTTCGTCGACCAGCGCCGCGACCTCTTCCGAGTAGTCGCGCGGGTGCCCCATCTCACGGCCGAGGAACGGTTCGGTGTTGTCGCCGCCGAACTTGATGGCGCCGAGCCGCTCCGTCATGCCGTACTGCGTGACCATCGCGCGGGCCGTTGCGGTGGCCTTCTCGATGTCGTTCGCAGCACCCGTGGTCGGGTCGTGGAAGACCAGTTCCTCGGCCGCGCGCCCGCCCAGCATGTACGCGAGCTGGTCGAGCATCTCGTTGCGCGTGGTCGAGTACTTGTCCTCGTCCGGGAGCACCATCGTGTAGCCCAGAGCACGGCCTCGCGAGAGGATCGTGATCTTGTGGACCGGGTCGGAGTTCGGTGAAGCCGCCGCGACCAGGGCGTGACCGCCCTCGTGGTACGCGGTGATCTTCTTCTCCTTGTCCGACATGATCCGGGTCCGCTTCTGCGGGCCCGCGACCACACGGTCGATCGCCTCGTCCAGAGCGTGGTTGTCGATCAGCTTCTTGTCGCCGCGCGCCGTCAGGAGCGCCGCTTCGTTCAGCACGTTCGACAGGTCCGCACCCGTGAAGCCAGGGGTACGACGGGCCACGGCGCCGAGATCGACGTCCGGGGCGACCGGCTTGCCCTTCTGGTGGACCTTGAGGATCTCGAGCCGGCCCTGCATGTCCGGACGGTCGACCGCGATCTGGCGGTCGAAGCGGCCGGGGCGCAGGAGCGCCGGGTCGAGGATGTCGGGCCGGGTGGTGGCGGGGATCAGGGTGACGCCGCCCTTCACGTCGAAGCCGTCCATCTCCACGAGCAGCTGGTTGAGGGTCTGCTCGCGCTCGTCGTGACCGCCGCCCATACCGGCACCGCGGTGCCGGCCGACGGCGTCGATCTCGTCGACGAAGACGATCGCCGGAGCGTTCGCCTTGGCCTGCTCGAAGAGGTCACGGACTCGGGAGGCACCGACACCGACGAACATCTCGACGAAGTCGGAACCGGAGATCGAGTAGAAGGGGACCCCCGCCTCACCGGCGACGGCGCGCGCGAGCAGCGTCTTACCGGTACCGGGCGGGCCGTAGAGCAGCACGCCCTTGGGGATCTTGGCACCGACGGCCTGGAACTTGGCCGGCTCCTGCAGGAACTCCTTGATCTCGTGGAGCTCCTCGACGGCCTCGTCCGACCCGGCCACATCGGCGAAGGTCGTCTTCGGGGTGTCCTTGGTGATCAGCTTCGCCTTGGACTTCCCGAACTGCATGACGCGCGAGCCGCCGCCCTGCATCTGGTTCATCAGGAAGAGGAAGACGACGACGATCAGGACGAAGGGCAGCAGCGACAGCAGGATGCCGACGAACGGGTTCTGCTTCGACGGCGAGACGGTGTAACCGTCCTTGATGTCACCGTTGTCGTAGTTGTCCTGCAGGGTGTTGGCGATCGCCACACCCTGGTCGCCGATGTAGCTGGCCTGGATCTTGGTGCTGCCGCCGTACTTGTCCTTGTCGGCATCGCTGATGCCGTCCTTCAGCTCGACCTTGATGAGCTGCTCGTCACCGGTGGTGAGTTTGGCGCTCTGGACCTGCTTGTCCTTGATGGCCTGGTAGACCTCGCCGGTGTCCACCGTCTTGTAGCCGCCGGACGAGCCGACGACCTGCATCAACACGACCACGGCGAGGACGGCCAGCACGATCCACATGACCGGCCCACGGAAGTATCGCTTCACGTCCATCCATACGGAGCGGAGACCGCCCCGTCCCTCCTGCCATAGTGAGTTTGATTAGGCTTGTAAAAAAGCTGTTCTTCGGACGGTACCCCAGCATTGTCACCCGACGCGGCAGGGGACGGCCGATAAACCCGCCTTCCCATGCTCCAACGCGGGGAATGGGGCGAGGGTTCCCGCCGCCAGACGAGCGAGGCCCCAACGGCCGTACGGGGTACGGAAGCTCAGCCGCCGTAGACGTGCGGGGCGAGGGTGCCGACGAAGGGCAGGTTGCGGTACTTCTCGGCGAAGTCCAGGCCGTAGCCCACGACGAACTCGTTGGGAATGTCGAAGCCGACCCATTCCACGTCGATGGCGACCTTGGCGGCCTCGGGCTTGCGCAGCAGGGTGCAGACCTTCAGCGACTCGGGCTCGCGCGAGCCGAGGTTGGAGAGCAGCCAGGACAGGGTGAGACCGGAGTCGATGATGTCCTCGACGATCAGGACGTGCTTGCCCTTGATGTCGGTGTCGAGGTCCTTGAGGATGCGGACCACGCCCGAGGACTGGGTCCCGGCGCCGTACGACGACACCGCCATCCAGTCCATCGTGACGGGGGTGGACAGTGCGCGTGCCAGGTCCGCCATGACCATCACGGCGCCCTTGAGGACTCCGACGATGAGCAGGTCCTTGCCCGCGTACTCCGCATCGATCTTCGCGGCGAGCTCTGCGAGCTTCGCGTCGATCTCTTCCTTGGTGATGAGCACCTTCTCGAGGTCGGTGCCCATGTCGTTCGCGTCCACCCGCATCACTTTCGTCGTCCGAGGTGCCGGCCGCTTCAGCAGTCGGCTACGTACCGCCCGCAACAGCAGTCGGCTTCAGCCCTGCCGGATGACAAGTCTGCCACCCTGCCGCTGGGCCACGACCCGGCCGGGCAGGTTGATGGCCTTCTGGCCGCGCCAGCCGGTGATGAGGCGGTCGATTTCCTCGATATGGCGGGCGAAGAGCGAACCCGCGGGCGCCCCGGCGTCGATGGCCGCGCGGCGCAGGATCCGGCGCCTTACGGCGGGCGGCAGCGCGAACAGCTTGGCGCACTCCAGGAGCCCGGTGTCGTCGCGCACGGTGGTCTCGGCCTGCGCGGCCCAGGAGTCGAGGGCGTCGGCGTCGTCACGGGAGAGCTGGGCGGTGCGGGCGAGGGCCTCCACGACACCCTTGCCGAGCGCCTTCTCCAGGGCGGGCAGTCCTTCGTGCCGCAGCCGTGAGCGCGTGTACGCGGGGTCGGCGTTGTGCGGGTCGTCCCATACGGGCAGCGACTGGACCATGCAGGCCTTGCGCGCGGTCTGCCGGTCGACCCCCAGGAACGGGCGGCGGTAACGGCCGGCGACCCCCGAGGTCCCGGCCATTCCGGACAGCGAGCGGATCCCGGAGCCACGGGCGAGGCCGAGCAGGACGGTCTCGGCCTGGTCGTCACGGGTGTGTCCGAGCAGTACGGCGGGGGCGCCCCGGCGCCGGGCGGCCTCGGCCGGCGCTCCGTAAAGGGGGTCGCGGGGGGGCCCCTCGGGGCCGCCCTCGCGGCCGACGGTGACGGCCAGCGATTCGACGGGGGAAAGACCCAGGGCCGTCATCCGGACGACGACTTCGGCGGCGCGCAGATCGGAGCCGGGCTGAAGGCCGTGGTCGACGGTGACGGCGCCGGCGCGGATGCCGAGCTTGGGGGCCTCGAACGCGAGAGCGGAGGCGAGCGCCATGGAGTCTGCGCCGCCGGAGCAGGCGACGAGGACCAGGGGGCCGTCGGCGGGGAGTTCGGTGGTGGAGTTGTCGGTGAGGATGTCGTGGAGGACGCGGCGGACTGCCAGGCGTATCGCCGCGACCGCAGGATGGGGACCCATTGTCCGGTTCCCTTCGTGGAGCTTCGTGGAGTACGGGGCGTGAGTACGGGGGTCTCGTCACTTCTCGTCACTCAGGGTGCATAGATGGTGACAGAGACGAGTCGTTCCCCGAGCATTGCACGCCTTCCGCAGGCCCACGGTCCCTCAGAAGAGTGATTACGGAGGCTTGATTCTGCCGAGGTGGCGCGGTGCTCAGGAATCAGCTTTACGGTGCACCCGCGCGACCCAGTCCGCCGGTTTGGCGATCTCCGACTTGGTGGGCAGCGTGTTGGGCGAGGTCCAGACGCGGTTGAAGCCGTCCATTCCGACCTCGTCAACGACTGCGCGCACAAAACGTTCGCCATCGCGGTACTGCCGCAGCTTGGCGTCGAGCCCGAGCAGCTTCCGCAGCGCCATATCCAGCCGCGAAGCGCCCTTGGCCCGGCGCTGTTGGAACTTCTCCCTGATCTCCCCCACGGACGGCACGACATCGGGTCCCACGCCGTCCATGACAAAGTCCGCATGCCCTTCGAGCAGCGACATCACGGCGGTGAGGCGGCCGAGGATCTCGCGCTGGGCGGGTGTCTGGACGATCTCGACAAGGGAGGGACCCCCGTCGTCGTCCTCCCTGTCCGTCTTGTTGCCGGCCAGTGCGGAGGCCGCCTCGCGGAAGCGCTCCAGGACCGTCATCGGGTCGACCTCGGTCTCGCCGAGGAATGACTGGATCTCGCCCTCGAGGTGGTCGCGCAGCCAGGGCACCCCGGTGAACTGGGTGCGGTGGGTCTCCTCGTGCAGACAGACCCAGAGCCTGAAGTCGTGCGGGTCGACGTCGAGTTCGCGCTCCACGTGCACGATGTTCGGCGCCACGAGCAGGAGTCGGCCGCCGCCGACGGCACTGCCGGGGAGCTCCTTGGCGGGCGGTGCGAAGGTCTCGTACTGCCCGAGTACGCGCGAGGCGAGGAAGCTGAGCAGCATGCCGAGCTCGACTCCGGTGACCTTGCCGCCGACCGCGCCGAGCATCGCGCCGCCGGCGCCGCCGCCACGACGCTCGTGCATCTTCTCCAGGAGCGGCTTGAGGACTTCACGGAACCCCGCGACGTTCGCCCGCACCCAGCCCGGACGGTCCACCACGAGGACCGGGGTGTCATGGGCGACGTCGGTGGCCATCTTCGTGAAGGAACGGACGTGATCCTCCGAGGACTTGGCGTGCCGGCGCAGCTCCGCGACGATGGCGCGCGCCTCGTCGCGGCTGACCTCGGGGCCTGGGCGCACCAGGCGGGTCGCGGGCGGGCCCCCGGGGTTCCAGTCGGCCATCCCCTGTGCGGCACCGCCGATGCTCGTCATGCGTCAACCGTACGTTGTCAACGGCGTGGGCGGTGAGGGTTCGGTCCGGGGTGGGTTGTTTCCGGGGGTTGGCCCCTAGGGGGCCTGGCGGGCGGGACAGCGGGCGTTGTCAGTGGGCGCCGATAGCCTTTGAAGGGCTCGGCCCCCGGGTGGGAGGGGTCTGTCCGGGTTCAGCGGCAACCACAGTTGGCGACGGTGGCCGCGAGGCGGTCGAGGGTGGACTGGGCCGCCTGGGGTGCGGAGGTGCCCGAGGCCGTGAACGCGAAGAGCAGGAGGCGGCCGTCGGCGTCGACCACGGATCCCGCGAGGGTGTTGATGCCGGTCAGGGTGCCGGTCTTGGCGCGGACCAGGCCGGTGCCCGGGGCCGCTCCGGAGGCCTCGTCGAAGGCATAGCGGTTCTTCAGCGTCCCGGTGAAGCCCGCGACCGGGAGGCCTGTGAGGGCCGGGCGGAGTTCCGGGTGGGCCGGGTCGGCGGCCTTGGCGAGCAGGGCCGTCAGGAGGCGGGCGGAGACACGGTCGGCACGGTCGAGTCCGCTGCCGTCGGCGAACCTGGCTCCGTCCACCGGGAGTTGGAGGTCCCGCAGCCGCTTCTCGACCGCCTTCGCCGCCCCGTCGAAGCTCGCCGGCTCACCGGACGCAAGGGCGACCTGGCGTACGAGGGCCTCGGCGATGTCGTTGTCGCTGTTGGTCAGCATCCGCTCGACGAGGGCCGTCAAGGGCGCGGATGAGGTGGCGCCCAGCTCCTGTGCGTCCGCGCCGGCCTTCGACGCCTGCGGTGCACCGCCTTCGAGCCGTACGCCCTCTTCGCGGAGCATTTCGGCGAAGCGCTTCGCGGCCGCCGCCGCCGGATCGCCCGAGCGCGCGGCCGGGCCGCTGGCCGAGTCGTCGAGGCGGCCCTCGTCGATCATCAGGGCGCTGACCGGGGCGATGTTCTCGTTCGGGCCGATGGGGTGCAGGCCGGGGCCCGAGTAGAGCGAAGTGTCGTACGAGAGGCGGAGCTTGCCCTCGCGCGGGTGCTCCGCGAGGGACTCGGCGGTGGCCCGGGCGAGTGCGCGCAGGCTGGAGCCGCCGTTGTCGTCGGACCTGGCGGTGAGGGTGGGGTCGCCGGCGCCGACGAGGACCAGTTCGTTCGCGCCGGGGCCCGCGACCGTCCTGGTGACGATGCGGTGGTCCGGGCCGAGCGCGGTGAGCGCAGCTACCGCCGTGGCGATCTTCGTGGTGGACGCGGGCGTGACCGCGTCGCCGGACTTCGCCGCGTACAGCTCCTCGCCGGTCAGGGCGTCGACCACGGAAGCGGTGCGGTGGGTGCCGAGCGAAGGGTCCTTCAGGAGCGGGTCGAGTACGTCGGCCAGTGCGCTCTTGGTCGGGGCGGGTGCGGAGCCCTGCGGGGCGCCCAGCGCGGACAGGACGTCCGGGGCTGCGGGCGCGGGGTCCGGTTCGCCCCGGTCACGCCCGTGATCTGCGCCACCGTCGGCTTCCCGCGATGCGGCCCAGGCCCGCTCGGCCGTACGCTGGCCTGAGTCCCAGGGACCGGCCGCGGTCACCACCACGGCCGAAAGCACCAGACCGAACGTGGCGGCGGCGGCCGTGAACTGCCAGGTCTTCAGCGGTCCCGGCCGCCGGAAAGACCTCGGTGGGCGCGGCGTCCTCGACGGCTCCGGAAGCTCGGCATCCTCTGCGAGCCCCCGGTCCTTGAGCTCGGGCACCACGGACCAGCCCCTTTCGCGATCACACACTTGCGTGAGGGACACTTAATCACTGCGTCTTTCGAAGTATGTGCTGATCATGGAGGAGTCACCGGTGGAGTTCGACGTCACGATCGAGATCCCGAAGGGTTCGCGTAACAAGTACGAGGTGGACCACGAGACCGGTCGTATCCGTCTGGACCGTCGTCTGTTCACCTCGACCAGCTACCCGGCCGACTACGGCTTCGTCGAGGACACCCTCGGCGAGGACGGCGACCCGCTGGACGCGCTCGTGATCCTGGACGAGCCGACCTTCCCCGGCTGCCTGATCAAGTGCCGCGCGATCGGCATGTTCCGGATGACCGACGAGGCGGGCGGCGACGACAAGCTGCTCTGCGTGCCGGCCTCCGACCCGCGCGTCGAGCACCTGCGCGACATCCACCACGTCTCCGAGTTCGACCGCCTGGAGATCCAGCACTTCTTCGAGGTCTACAAGGACCTGGAGCCCGGCAAGTCCGTCGAGGGCGCCGACTGGGTCGGCCGCACCGAGGCCGAGGCCGAGATCGTGCGTTCGTACGAGCGCTACAAGACCCAGGGCCACTGAACCTTTTAGCTGTCGCGGCGAACGGGCCGCTCGTCCCCTGAACAAGTCGGATCGTAGCCATGT
>NZ_JAEIMH010000040.1:29112-35374 GCF_016464295.1 Streptomyces sp. N35
ATTTTTTGGCGGGCCGGGGCGCCCGGCCGGCGCCCCCCGGAGCGGGGGGGCGTGGTCCCCGTTCGCGTATGCGGAATCCGGATGGACCGCCCGTTCACGGGTACGGGAGGGGCCGGTGAGCCGCTTCGTGCGTTCGTACGCATACTGGGCGTACTGGCCGTGCCGATGATGGAGAAGAGGGCGTTGACGGATCCGGAGGCCGAGGACCGCAAACCGCAGTCCGATGAGGCACGCAGTGCGTTCGCCCCCGTGGGTGGCGTGGACACCGTGCCCGCGCCGGAGGTGGAGCAGCCGACCTCGGAGTTCACGATTCCGCAGGGGCTGCGGATTCCGCCCGCGCCGGAGACGGACGCGTCGGCGTTCACGCACCCGCAGTCGTACCACCACGGGGCTTTCACGCCCGCCGAGGGCATTCCCAAGGTCAGGCTGACCAAGGACGCGCCCTGGCAGGACCGGATGCGCACCATGCTGCGTACGCCGGTGACGGACCGGCCCGCGTCCGAGCCCACGCAGCGGCACGAGGACGAGGGGCCCGCCGTTCCCCGTGTGCTCGACCTGACCCTGCGTATCGGGGAGCTGCTGCTCGCGGGCGGTGAGGGGGCCGAGGACGTGGAGGCCGCGATGTTCGCGGTCTGCCGTTCGTACGGGCTCGACCGCTGCGAGCCGAACGTCACCTTCACGCTGCTCTCGATCTCGTATCAGCCCTCCCTGGTCGACGACCCGGTGACGGCCTCGCGCACCGTACGGCGCCGCGGCACCGACTACACGCGACTGCAGGCCGTGTACCAGCTGGTCGACGACATCAGCGCCGAGGAGATCGACGTCTCCCTCGAGGAGGCGTACCGCGCGCTCGCGCAGATCCGGCGCAACCGGCACCCGTATCCCGGCTGGGCGCTGACCATGGCCAGCGGGCTGCTCGCCGGTGCGGCATCCGTCCTGGTCGGCGGTGATACGCCGGTGTTCATCGCGGCGATGCTCGGCGCGATGCTCGGCGACCGGCTCGCGTGGCTGTGTGCCGGGCGAGGGCTGCCGGAGTTCTACCAGTTCGTGGTGGCCGCGATGCCGCCGGCCGCGATGGGTGTGGCGCTCACGCTCAGCCATACGTCGACGGTGAGCGGCTCCGCGGTGATCACCGGTGGGCTGTTCGCGCTGCTGCCCGGGCGGGCGCTCGTGGCGGGCGTGCAGGACGGTCTGACCGGCTACTACATCACCGCCGCGGCCCGGCTCCTCGAGGTCATGTACTTCTTCGTGGCCATCGTGGTGGGTGTGCTGACCGTGCTCTATCTGGGCGTGCAGCTGGGGGCGCAGCTCGATCCCGATGTGGCGCTGCAGATCACCGAACGGCCGGAGGCCCAGATCCTCGCGTCGATGGCGCTGAGTCTGGCGTTCGCGGTGCTGCTGCAGCAGGAGCGCGGGTCGGTGCTGATGGTGACGCTCAACGGCGGGGTGGCCTGGGCGATCTTCGGAGCCCTGCACTTCGCGGCCGATATCTCGCCCGTGGCGGCGACGGCTGTCGCGGCCGGGGTGGTGGGTCTGTTCGGCCAGCTGTTCTCGCGCTACCGGTTCTCGTCGGCCCTGCCGTACATCACGGCGGCGATCGGGCCGCTGCTGCCCGGTTCCTCGACGTACTTCGGTGTGCTGTCGATCGCGCAGAACGATGTACAGGGCGGCCTCGGGGCACTCACCCGGGCGGCCGCCACGGCGATGGCCATCGCGATCGGCGTGAACCTCGGAAGCGAGATCTCACGGCTGCTGCTCCGGGTGCCGGGGGCGGCGGGCCGGCGGGCGGCCAAACGTACGCGAGGCTTCTGACCTCGGGCTTCCCGGGTTCGGGTGGTCGGCGGCCCGCCGTGGGGCTCAGCGCTTGGCGTGGCGGCCGCGCTGGGGGGTCACCGGCGTGGAGCCCTGGCCCTCGGCGTCGGCCTTCTTGGACTTCGAGCGGGCGCGCAGGAACTCGATGGCGATCGGTACGACCGAGAGCAGGACGATGCCGATCAGGATCGCCTCGATGTTCTGGTGGACGAAGTCGACCTTGCCGAGCGAGGCGCCGAGCAGCGTCACACCGACACCCCAGAGGATGCCGCCGATGATGTTGAACGTGATGAACGAGCGGTAGTTCATCCGGCTCACGCCCGCGATGATCGGCGTGAAGGTGCGCACGATCGGCACGAAGCGGGCCAGGACCAGGGACTTCGGGCCGTACTTCTCGAAGAATTCGTGCGCCTTCGTCACGTTCTCCTGTTTGAAGAACTTGGAGTCCGGGCGGTTGAAGAGCGAGGGGCCGACCTTCCGGCCGAAGAGATACCCCACCTGGTCGCCGACGATCGCGGCGATCGCGATCAGGGTGCACACCAGCCAGAGCGGGTGGTCGAGCTGCTTGGTGGTGATCAGCAGGCCCGTGGTGAACAGGAGCGAGTCGCCCGGCAGGAAGAACCCGATGAGCAGGCCCGACTCGGCGAAGACGATGAGCAGCAGGCCGTACAACCCGAACTCGTTGAGCAGAAAGTCCGGATCGAGCCAGCTCGGTCCGAGCGCAAGCGTCGTCATCACGGGTCCGGGCTCCTGGGGGGTGTCGTGGGCATGAAAGCTCGCGGCGGGGCGTGGCCGCCTAAAGCTATCAACGCAGGGAGACAGGACCAGGTTCCACCGGGGCCTTCCAGGATGCACCGGTGACGAAAAGGGACAAAGCTCTGCAGGTGAGAGGGGTGGGACGGGCGCGACGGAAGGGTCGGTGGATGGGAATCGAGGATTTCGGCGGCGGGCAGGGACCGCAGTCCGACGTACTGGTCGTGACGACCAATGACGTGCCCGGCTACCAGGTGCAGCAGGTGATCGGCGAGGTCTTCGGGCTCACCGTGCGCTCCCGGCATCTGGGCAGCCAGATCGGGGCCGGTCTGAAGTCGATGATCGGCGGTGAGCTCAAAGGGCTCACGAAGACCCTGGTCGAGACGCGTAACCAGGCCATGGACCGGCTGGTCGAGCAGGCCCGGGCGCGGGGCGCCAACGCGGTGCTCATGTTCCGTTTCGATGTGACCGAGGCGCAGGACGTCGGGACCGAGGTGTGTGCGTACGGGACGGCCGTGGTGATCACGCGGACCGCCTGACCGGCTGGCGTCCGGCCACAGCACGGCGAGGCGTACGGCACAGTGCCGTACGCCTCGTCGGCTACAGGTGACGCAGCGCGTTCGCGATCATCGCCTCGCTCATGTACGCGGCCAGACCCGGCTTCGCCTTGTCGATGTTGCGCGTGAAGCGCTCGTCCGCGACGAACATCTCGGCGAGACAGCTGTGGATCTCGTGCGTGCAGGTGTAGTGGTACTGGCAGATCTGCAGGCGGTGCTCCTCCGCCATGTCCATCGCGGCCTCGGACGCGGGCTCGGCCCCCGACTCGATGAGCGCGATCATCCGCCGGGTCCAGTCGTCGGCCTCGGCCCTGATCCGCAGCCAGTCCTCCTTCGTGTACGAGGACGTCTTGCGCTTCGACTCGGCCCAGGCGTCGGTGTTGCCCCAGCGCTGCTCGGCCTCCTCCTCGTACTGCTCGGGGTCGTGCTCGCCGAAGACCTCGAACCGCTCCTCGGGCGTGAGGTTGATGCCCATCTTCTTCGCCTCCATGGCTTGCTCGACGGCCGTGGCCATCTTCTGCAGCTGCTCGATCCGGTCGGCGAGCAGCTCGTGCTGGCGCCGCAGGTGTTCCTGCGGATCCACACCGGGGTCGTCGAGCAGCACCTTGACCTCGTCGAGCGGGAAGCCGAGCTCCCGGTAGAAGAGGATCTGCTGCAGCCGGTCGAGGTCCTCGTCGCTGTAGCGCCGGTGGCCCGCGTAGCTGCGCTCGCTCGGGGCGAGCAGGCCGATCTCGTCGTAGTGGTGCAGGGTGCGCACCGTGACGCCCGCGAGGCCGGCGACATGTCCGACGGAGTAGCTCATGGCCGCCGATCCTTTCTGGTCCGTGCTGTCCGGTTTCCCGGTACGCCTTCACCTTGAGTCCTCACGCCACGTGAGGTGCAAGCCGGAGTTTCCGTGAGGTTGCGAGCTGCGGTTTCCGCGACGTGCGAGCTGCGGTTTCCGTGAGGTGCAAGCTGCGGTTTCCGTGAGGTGCAAGCTGCGGTTTCCGTGAGGTGCAGACCGGGGCCCCTACGGGCTGATACATCTCGTATGCCCGTTTAGTGTGGCGAGGGGGACCACACTTGGAGGCGAGCATGTCCCTGCACCGCGGCGGTACTCCGCACCACGGCGACGAGCACGATCTGCGCCGGCTCGCCCTGAACCCCTTCCTCGGCGAGGCCAACCCCGTGAGCGGGATGACCGAGGCGCCGCCCCGGCACCGGATGCCGGCCGGGCCGCTGCCGCCGACGACCGCGTATCAACTGGTCCATGACGAGCTGATGCTCGACGGCAACGCCCGGCTGAATCTGGCCACCTTCGTCACCACCTGGATGGAACCGCAGGCCGGGGTCCTGATGGCCGAGTGCCGGGACAAGAACATGATCGACAAGGACGAGTACCCGCGCACCGCCGAGCTGGAGCGGCGGTGCGTGGCGATGCTCGCCGATCTGTGGCACGCACCGGATCCCCGGACCGCGGTCGGGTGCTCGACCACGGGGTCGAGCGAGGCCTGCATGCTGGCCGGGATGGCGCTGAAGCGGCGCTGGGCGAAGCGGAACGCCGACCGGTACCCCTCTCGTGAGGCGCGGCCCAACCTGGTGATGGGCGCGAATGTGCAGGTGTGCTGGGAGAAGTTCTGCAACTTCTGGGAGGTCGAGGCACGGCTCGTGCCGATGGAGGGGTCGCGCTTCCATATGGACGCGGCCTCGGCGGTGGAGCTGTGCGACGAGAACACCATCGGGGTCGTGGCGGTGCTCGGGTCGACCTTCGACGGGTCGTACGAGCCCGTCGCGGAGATCTGTGCCGCGCTCGATGAGCTCCAGGAGCGCACGGGTCTGGATGTGCCCGTGCATGTCGACGGTGCCTCCGGCGCGATGATCGCTCCCTTCCTGGACGAGGATCTGGTCTGGGACTTCCGGCTGCCGCGGGTCGCGTCGATCAACACGTCCGGGCATAAGTACGGGCTGGTGTACCCGGGGGTGGGCTGGGCGCTGTGGCGGTCGGCCGAGGAGCTGCCCGAGGAACTGGTCTTCCGGGTCAACTACTTGGGCGGGGACATGCCGACGTTCGCCCTGAACTTCTCGCGGCCCGGGGCTCAGGTGGTCGCGCAGTACTACACCTTTCTACGGCTGGGGCGTGAGGGGTACCGGGCCGTTCAGCAGGCCTCGCGCGATGTGGCGCGCGGGCTTGCCGAACGGATCGAGGCACTCGGCGACTTCCACCTGCTCACGCGTGGCGATCACTTGCCGGTGTTCGCCTTCACGACGGCTCCGGATGTGTCGGCCTTCGACGTGTTCGATGTGTCGCGGCGGTTGCGGGAGCGGGGGTGGCTGGTGCCGGCGTATACGTTCCCCGCGGACCGGGAGGATCTTTCGGTCCTGCGGATCGTGTGCAGGAACGGGTTCTCGGCGGATCTGGCTGCGCTGCTGCTCGAGGATCTGGGGCGGGTGCTGCCGGAACTTCGGCGGCAGAGTGGGCCGTTGGGGTCGGATGCGGCTGCGGTGACGGCGTTTCATCACTAGGGGTGCGGTTCGGTTGGGGGTGCCGTGGGTGGGGCGCTCCGGTGGGGGCGCTGGGGTGCGGTCTGTTGGGGGCGCTGGGGTGCGGTCCGGTTGGGTGCGGTCCGGTTGGGGGCTGGGTTGGGGTGCGGTCTCGTTGTCGGGTGCGGGTGAGTGGGCGCCTGCGGCGGGCGGATTTCCCCTACCCGCCCCTTCCCCAAACCCGGGGTGGGGCCCCCGCCCCCTTGGGGGGGGAACCCGGGGGGGTGGGCCCCCCGGCCCCAGGGTGGGCATCCTGGCTGGGGCTTCGCCTCGGACCCCTTGGGTGGGTAGCCCGGTGGGGCCCCATGGGTGGGCACCCATGGGGCTGAGCCCGGGACCTCATGGGTGGGTAGCCTCGCGGGGGCTTCGCCCCCTGCACTCCGGAGCCCCGGACCCCATGAGTGGGCACCCCCGCGAGGGCTTCGCCCCCTGCACCCCCCTGGGGCTTCACCCCTCGCCCCCACCGGGGGCTTCACCCCGGACTTCGGCGCCCCGGGCCCCATGGGTGGCACCCTCGCGGGGGCTTCGCCCCCTGCACCCCCCTGGGGCTTCGCCCCCTGCCCCCACCGGGGGCTCCGCCCCCGAACCCCGGCGCCCCGGCCCCCGGCACACCCAGACCC
>NZ_JAEIMH010000040.1:35384-80189 GCF_016464295.1 Streptomyces sp. N35
TCCTCAATCGCCGGAGGGGCTGGGTTTGCCGGACGGCTGGGCTTGCCGAGCCGTACGGGCTCGCCGGGCCGGCCGGAGTGGGGTGTCTCCTCCTCGTGTTCCGAAGAGGCCTGGCCAGCAGCGTGTTCGCGTTGTGCCAGCGTGCGCAGCTTGTGGGTGTGGCGGTGGGTGAGGCCTCTGGTGCGGGCCTCGGTGAGTTCGGCGCGGGTGCGTTTGGTGGTGGCGATCCGGTGGCGGGCCGCCTCGATGCGTTGCTGCACAAGGTCGTTGACGTTCATGGGTACGGCCTCCGGTGTGCGGGCGTCAGTCGGACAGTTGGAAGGTGTGCCAGTGCACGCCGTCGCTCGATATCCGGTACGTCCCCTGGCCGGTGCCGCTCGCCCAAAGCCAGCCGATCGGGGTCTTCCACGCCGAGCCCGCGACGCCGGTGGAGCCCTCCCCCTGATGGAAGGTGCGGCCTCCCGTGTCGCTGGTCCAGACGCCGTGTTCGCCGTAGACCGTGAGGGAGTTGTCGTCCGCGGCGATCGCGCCCAGGACCGAGCGCGGCTCCACACCGGGGCGGAAGGACCAGACCCGGGTCCAGGTCATGTCCGAGGCGTTCTGCTTGTGGATGGTCAGCAGACCGTTCTTCACGCCCTCCCCCTCCGGCAGTCCGCCGCGCTGCAACGCGAAGATCCCCGCACGGCCCGAGACCAGCGTGAACGTCCCGTGCTGCGCGGTCGCCGCCCCGGTCAGCGGGGACTCCTTCCAGGTGCGGCCCCGGTCGGAGCTGACCGCCAGCGTGGGTCGGCCGGAACCGGGAGCCTTGCCCTGGACGTACAGATCTCCGGCCGCCTCACCGGCCGGATCCACCACCCCGTCCAGCGGGGGCTGTTGGGCCAGGGCCCGGTGCTCGCCGGAGTCCGGCATGATCACAGCGAGGCGGGCGCGCCCGCAGCCGTTGCCCTCGGCGTCCTCCGCGCCGCAGACAGAGACCAGCTGACCGTGCGCGGGCACGGAGGCCACGGTGCCTTGGACGGACACCGTGCCCTTGCGCCACGTCCGCCCGCCGTCCGCCGTGTACCAAGTCCGGTCACCGATCATGCTCCTGCCCTCACGGATCAGCGCCCGGCCCGGTCCCAGGACCAGCACATCCGCGGTCACACCCCAGTCCGGAGCCGTGTTCGCCAGGGGCGAGGCCTTTGCCACCCGCCACTGGCGCGCGCCCTTGCCGAGGACCGCGACCCGCTGCACACAGCCGTCCCCCGTGCCCTCTTCCTCCCCCTCCGGGCACTGCGCGAGCAGCACGAAGCCCGAGCCGTCCGCCGCGAACCCGAGGGAGTGCGCCCAGCCGGGCAGCCCGTCGGCGGACGGGATCCGCGGCGGATCCGCCCCCTCCCCGGCCCCCCTCGAGGCCGCTCCGGCCGCCTTCGGCTGCGAAGCCCGCTCATCGCCCGGCTCCCCGCCACGCCTGTCGCCCACCTCGCCGCATCCCGCAAGCAGCAAGGCGAGCGCACCGAGCAGCGCGGCCAACACCCGCCGTACATAAACCCCGTTCATGGCACCCCCGGCCTGCGGCGCCGACCGCTTGGGGCGGTCGGCAGGTACTTCTGATACACCGCAGGCCGGTTCGGGGTTCCATGTCCGGGGACGGTTTCTTTGCCGATGCTCGGGACGGATTGCCTGCGAACCGCCGACTACCTGCTGAGCCGCCCGAACCTCCGTACCGCCAGCGGGAAGAACACCGCCACCAGCACCACAGGCCACAACACCGCAAGCAGCGCGGCGTGTTCGGAGGCCCAGGAAGCCGAGGAGACACCGCCCTCGTTGCCGAACAGGTCGCGTACCGCCGTGGCCGTGGCCGACATCGGGTTCCACTCGACCGTCGCGCCCAGCCAGCCCGGCATGGACTCCGGGGTCGCGAACGCGTTGGAGAGGAAGCTGACCGGCCAGACCAGGATCTGCACGGCCATCACCAGCTCCGGCTTGCCGGCCACCATCGCGAGGTGGATGCCCATCCACAGCATCGCGAAGCGCAGCAGCAACAGCAGCCCCATCGCCGCGAGCACCGCGCCCAACGAGCCGTGCCAGCGCCAGCCCACCGCGAGCCCCACCGCCATCAGGAGCACGAGCGAGAGCAGCGACTGGAGCATGTCCGCGACCGAACGACCCACCAGGACCGCCCCGTTGGTCATCGGCATGGAGCGGAAGCGGTCCACCACGCCCTTGTTGAGGTCCCGGGTGACGGCGACCATCGTGGCGTCCAGGCCGAATGCCATGGTCAGCGCGAACATGCCCGGCACCAGATACTCGCGGTAGTCACCCGCGATGCCGGTGCCGCCGCCCATCAGGTAGCCGAACATCAGGAGCAGCATCACGGGAAAGACCAGGCCCACCACGACCTGTACGGGCTGACGCGCCCAGTGCAGCAGTTCGCGCCGGGTCATGGTCCAGGAGTCGGCGAGCGCCCAGCCGAGCCGGGTACCCCCGGTGGCTCCGGATCCGATCCCCGTATCCCTGGCGTCGATCGTCGACGTACTCATGCGTCCTCCTTCTCGCCCTGCGACATCGCGCCCCGCGGCTCCCGGCCCTGCGACCGGCCGGCGCCCTCCGGCTCCCCGCCCCGCAGTCGGCCCGTGCCCTCCGGCTCCCCGCCCTGCGGCCGGCCCGTCAGGTCCAGGAACACCTCGTCCAGCGTCGGCCGCCGCAGCGCGATGTCCTCCGCCTCGATCCCGGCCTCCTCCAGCGCCCGTACGACCTGCGTGAGGGCCGCCATCCGATCCGCGACCGGGGCGCTGACCAGGCGCAGGTCCTCGTCGACCGAGGCCTCGCCGGGCAACAGGGCGGCGGCGCGCGCCAGTTGAGCCGGGTCGTGCAGCACCACGTCGATCCGGTCGCCGCCGGTCTTCGCCTTGAGCTCGTCGGAGGTGCCGTCCGCGATGACGCGGCCGTGGTCGATCACGGAGATACGGTTCGCCAGCTGGTCCGCCTCCTCCAGGTACTGGGTCGTGAGCAGCACGGTCGTGCCGCCGCCGACCAGCGAACGCACCGCGCTCCACACCTCGCCCCGCCCCCGGGGATCGAGACCGGTGGTCGGCTCGTCGAGGAACAGCACCTCGGGATCCGTGATCAGCGAGGCCGCGAGGTCGAGACGGCGCCGCATACCCCCGCTGTACTGCTTGACCGCCTTGCGCCCGGTGTCCTCGAGCCCGAACCGTTCGAGCAGTTCGCCGGCCCGCGTCCGCGCCCGCCGCGTGCCCAGGTGGTAGAGCCGGCCGAACAACTCCAGGTTCTGCCCACCGCTCAGGTCCTCGTCGACCGCGGCGTGCTGCCCGAGCAGACCGATCCGCCGGCGCACCTCGTCCGCATGCGTCCGTACGTCGAACCCGGCGACCCGCACCTGTCCCTCGTCGTGCCGCAGCAGCGTCGCCATGATGCGCACCGCGGTGGTCTTGCCGGCGCCGTTCGGGCCGAGCACCCCGTGCACGGTGCCCCGGGCGACGGTCAGGTCCAGGCCGTCCAGGGCCTTCTTCGCCCCGTACGCCTTGTGCACGCCCTCGGCGATGATCGCGTCGGTCATGAGCCTCCTTCGTTCCGTAGTCAAACTTGACTACGCCTGGAACGTACTCCCCGCTCTCACGTTAGTCAAACTTGATTACTGCCCCCTTCTGCGGCCGGCCCGGTCAACGCCGGAGGCCGGCCCGGTCAACGCCGGGGTCCGGCCGGGACCATGCCGGAGGCCGGTGTACCGCCTGAGCAGGCGGTTCGCGGGGAATCCCCTGTCACGTTGTCCGTGACATGCCTTAGTCTTCGATCTCCGCGCCCGGCTTCCCCGGCGCGCGCCGGTGCCCCGATCTCGGGCCGGGCGGTTCTTTGGTTCCGTGGGGGGATCTCTCATCGTGCGTAAGCGCATGCTTTCGACCGCGACGGCGTTCGCGGTTGTCTTCGCTTCGGCGGCACTGGCCGCCATTCCCGCATCTGCCGACACCGCCAAGCCCGTCGACGTCTCGGACGTCAGCGATACGGTCGTCGACAGCGTCAACCAGCGGCTGTACTTCAGCGACCGCTACCAGAACAAGATCGTCGTCACCGACCTCGGCGGCGGCACCGTCACCACGCTGACCGACCTGCCCCAGGTCCGCGACCTCGAACTGAGCCCGGACTCCGGCACGTTGTACGCCGCGCTGTACGGCGCCGACAAGATCGTGGCCTTCGACACCGCGACGCTCACGAAGACGGCCGAGTACCCGACCGGCGAGAAGACCATCCCGTCCCGGCTCGCGTACGCCGAGGGCAAGCTGTGGTTCGGGTACGGCGACCAGTGGGATTCGGGACTCGGCGTGGTCGATCTGACCGCCGGGACACCCGCGGTCACTCTCGACCTGGCCGCCGGCCACGATTTCGCCACCCCGCCCGCGCTCTACGCCGACCCCGACAACCCGGGCACGCTGCTGGCACTCGACCCCGGCATCAGCTCGGGCCCGATCATCGTCTACGACATCTCCTCCGGCACTCCGGTGATCCGTGCATCCGCCGAGAAGGGCGGCTTCTACAACGACGCGGCCCTCACCCCGGACGGCCAGAACGTCATCGTTGCCGGGCCCGGCAACCGGGCCCTCACCGAGTACCGCCTCTCCGATCTGGAGCAGGTGCGCACGTACCCGGTGCGCGATGAACCGGAGACGGTCAGCGTGGCACCGGACGGCACGGTCGCGGCGACCGTCCTCGACACCGACAACCTCGGCGACACCTACGTCTTCTCCGGCGGCGCCGACCAGCCACCGAGCGTCCGCAATCTCTCGCACACCTGGATGCCCTGGTTCGGCCACTCCACCGCCTGGTCGCCCGACGGCACCAAGCTCTACGTGCTGACTGAAGACTCGCCGAACCTCCATGTCGTCGACGAGCCGCGCAAATACGTCGGCACGCTGAAGGTCACCGCCCCGGCCAAGGCGACCCGCGCCAAGCCCCTCACCGTCAAGGGGTCGCTCACCTCGGGTCTCGCCCTGCCCGCCGGCACTCCCCTCACCGTCACCCGTACCGACATGGAGTCGCCGAGCGGCAAGTCGCTCGGGACCAAGTCGCTCGGGGCCGGCGGGGCGTTCTCGTTCTCCGACACTCCGCCCGCCGGCGGCAAGGTCACCTACAAGGTGGCGTACGCAGGGGACGCGACGCACACCCCCGCCTCGGCGACCGCCTCCGTCGAGGTCTCCCGCGCCGCCCCCACCCTCACCCTCAACAACAACGGCAAGCTCTACGACCACGGCAAGGATGTCGCCTTCGCCGCCCATCTCGGGTCGACGTACAAGAACCGCACGGTGGAGATCTGGGCGGACCCCTTCGGTGCCGACAAGCCCAACAGGCTGGTCAAGAAGGGCACGGTCAACTCCAACGGCAACCTGTGGGTCACCTTGGACATGAGCCGCGATGTCACGCTCACCGCGAAGTTCGCGGGTGACGCCCGCTATGCGCCGAAGACGGTCAAGTCCACGGCGTACGCGAAGGTGCGGGTGTCCACCACCGTGTCCAAGCACTACAGGACCGGCAAGATCGGCTCCACGACGTACCACTACGTCCGCAAGTCGGTCGACCCCGTCTTCACCACCACCATGACGTACTACAAGGGCCGCAAGCAGCGGCTCGAGATCGACGCCTACGTCAACGGCCGGTGGATCGATGCGGGAGCGGACTACTTCGCGCTCGGCACCAACGGGAAGTCCGCGGTCACCCTGACGGGCACCCCGCAGACCGGCATCAAGTTCCGTATGCGGTCTTCGTACATCAACAGCAGCTCGGGGGACACGGTGAACAGCACCACCCACGGCAGCTGGAAGTACTTCATCTTCACGAAGTGACCGTCATGAAGTGATCCACGCCCGCACCACGTGACGGTCGGTGTGCCTAGGGGGGCCGGGGGGCCGGACCTCTACTCCCGGTCCCCCGGGTGCACCTCATCCGACGCGTACGGGTTCTCCTGGTCCTCGGCGAGCACCCCCACGAAGGGCTCCCCCTCGCCCGAGAACGTGTAGGCCCCGCCCTCGATCCGTTCGATCAGCCCTCGCGTCCACTCCGCGCCGGCGTCCGCCGAGTGCACCCACAGGTGCATGATCTCGCCGATGTGGCCGAGCTGTCCGGGCCCGTCCTCGGGGATGTAGTGCTCGGTGACGCCGGCCCGCCACGCCTCGATCGCCTCCACCCGCTTCTTCAGGAGGGCGACCGCCTCCTCGCGCGGCAGGTCGACGATGAAGCCGATGGCCGACGAGAGCACGTCCACTTTCTGGTCGTACGCAACGAGGGAGTCCTTGAGCAGGGAGAAGTACTCCTCCGTGCCCTTGTCGGTCACCTCGTACTCGGTGCGCGGCGGACCGCCGGCCGTCGACGGTGCGACCTCGTGCGCTAGGAGCAGGCCTTGCTTCGCCATCTGCTTGAGCGCGTGGTAGATCGAGCCCGGCTTGGCGTTCGACCACTCGTTCGCGCCCCAGAACTCCAGGTCGTTGCGCACCTGATAGCCGTGCGCACGGCCGTGCATGCGGACGGCGCCGAGGACGAGCAGACGGATCGCGGAGGGGCCGGACATGCACGGGTCCTTTCCAGTACGGACGACGGAGTACGGGTGCACGAGTACGGGTGCACGAGTACGGATGCACGAGTACGGATGCACAAGCACGGGTGCGTTCTATTCAACTTTGACTAGGCTACCCGTATGGACAGGCACACCAAGAAGACGACCGCAAAGACGATCCCCATCCTCCCGTGCCGGACCCTCCAGCCGGTGCTCGACTTCTACTCGGCGCTCGGCTTCGAGATCACCTTCCAGCAGAAGAGCCCCAATCCGTTCGCCGTCGTGGCGTACGGGGAGATCGAGCTGCAGTTCTTCGGGCTGAAGGCGCACGACCCGGAGGCCTCGTACAGCACCTGCTACGTCCTGACCGATGACGTGGACACGTTGTACGAGACCTTCCGGTCCGGCCTCAAGGCGACGTACGGGCGGATCCCCACGCGCGGGCTGCCGCGGATCGGGACGCTCAAGGACATGTCGTACGGCGTGCGGCAGTTCCTGATGACGGATCCGGGCGGGAACTGCATCCGGGTCGGGCAGAAGATCAGCGAGGACCAGCGCCACCGGCCCGCGCCCGAGGAGACCTTCGCGCGGGCGCTGCACAACGCGTCCCTGTTCGCCGACTCCAAGGAGGACCCGGCCGGGGCTGCGAAGATCATCGACCGGGTGCTGAGGATGACGGACGAACAGCCCACTCCCGTACAGCTGTTGAAGCTGCTCGTCCTGCGGGCGGATGTGGCCCTGCGGCTCGGGGACGAGGACACCGCCCGTACGGCGGAGGCACGAGCACAGGCCGCCGCGGCCCGACTCACCGAAGAGGAAAAGGAGTCGGTACGCGACGACCTGGCGCGGCTCGAAGACCTGGAGCGCCCCGAGGACCTGAAGCCCTAGCCCCAGCTCTGCCCGCTCTCCTCGGCCACCAGGTCCCAGGCCGACTTGCCGTCGAGGGACTCGCGGATGATGTCGGCGTGGCCGGCGTGCCGGTTGATCTCGCGGATCAGGTGGAGCGCGACCCAGCGCAGGGAGACCGCCTCGTCCTTGGGGTACCAGGGCTCGTCCGGCAGCGCGAAGGTGGCGTTCAGGTCAGGGGCCGAGCGGATGAACTCCTCGGTCTCGTCGGCTACTTGCTTCCAGTACGCGAGCTGCGAGGTCACCGTCTCGTCGCCGACGAGCGTGAAGCACTCGTGCCAGTTGGACTCGTCGCGCTGGACGCGCTCCGGCTCGCCCTTCGCCTTGGCGATCCAGCCCTGCTCGACCTCGGCGACATGCTTGATCAGACCGGCGAGCGAGAGTTCGCTCGCGCTGGGCTTGGACGAGGCCTGTTCGTCGCTCAGGCCGAGCACCGAGCGGCGCAGGCCGCCGCGGGCCTCCTCGATGAAGTTGAGCAGCGCGCCGCGCTCGTCGCCGGGGGTCTCTGCCGATACGTGGGTGACCATGATCCGTCCGCCTTTCACTGCGCCTGTCCCTGCTGACAGAAACCACGCTACGGACACTTGCGGTCAACCGCTGTCCTAGATGCGCAGCGCCACGGAAGAGCTCCACAGCGCACACAGCGCACACAGCGCCACGGCAGAGCTACGGATCACACAGCGGCACGCAGGAGCTGTCGCACAGCGGCACGCGGGAGCTACAGCGGGAAGTGGCTCCGCCCGTGCTGCACCGAGATCCACTTCTGCGTCGTGAAGGCCTCGACGGTCGCGTCCCCGTTCAACCGCCCGAGCCCCGAGTGCTTCTCGCCGCCGAAGGCGACGAACGGCTCGTCGTGCACGGTCCCGTCGTTGACGTGCATCATCCCGGTCTCGATGCGCTTGGCGAAGCGCACGCCGCGCTCCACGTCCCCGGTGTGCACCGCGCCGCTCAGCCCGTACGGGGTGTCGTTGGCGATCCGTACCGCATGCGCCTCGTCCTCGAACGGCACGAGCAGCGCCACCGGGCCGAAGATCTCCTGGCGCAGGATCGGGGAGTCCGAGGGCAGACCGGTCAGGACGGTCGGCTCGACGAGATTGCCGATCGTGCGGCCGTGGATCAGGGCGGTCGCCCCCTCGTCGAGGGCCTGCTGCACGAGCGTGCCGAGCGCTTCGGCCTGGAACTCGTTGATCACCGGGCCGAGATCGGTCTCCGGGTCGCGCGGATCGCCGGTCTTGAGCGCCCGTACCCGCGCGAGGAACTTCTCGGTGAAGACCTCCCACAGCGAGCGGTCCACCAGGATGCGGTTGGCGGCCATGCAGACCTGGCCCTGGTAGACGAAGCGGCTGAAGACCGCTGCGTCCACGGCGTAGTCCACATCGGCGTCGTCGAGCACCACCAGGGCGCTGTTGCCGCTGAGTTCGAGGATGGCCTTCTTGAAGTGGGTGGCCGTGACGGCGCCGACATGGCGGCCGACGCGGTCGGAGCCGGCGAAGGAGATCACCTTGGGGACCGGGTGCTCGATGAGCGCGTCACCGATCTCCGCGATGTCCGTGATGAGGACGTTGAGCAGGCCCGGGGGCAGCCCCGCGTCCTCGAAGATCTTGGCTATCAGGCCGCCGCCGACCACCGGGGTGTTCTGGTTCGGCTTGATCACCACGCCGTTGCCGAGCGCGAGCGCCGGGGCGACGGACTTCATGGTCACCAGGAACGGGAAGTTGAACGGGCTGATCACGCCGACCACACCGACCGGATTGCGGTAGAGCCGGTTCTCCTTGCCCGCGGTCGGCGAGGCGATGATGCGGCCCTCGGGGATCAGCGCGAGGTGGATCGCCTCGCGCAGGAACTCCTTGGCCAGATGCACCTCGTAGCGCGCCTTGAGCCAAGTGCCGCCCAGCTCGTCGATGATCGCCTCGGCGATCTCGTCCTCGCGCTCCTCGGTGAGGCGCAGGGCCCGCTCGATGACGGCTCTTCTGGCATACGGTGAGGTCTCGGCCCAGTCCTTCTGGACGCGCTCGGCCGCGCGATAGGCCTCGTCGACCTCGAAGCGCGTGGCCACGGTCACCGCGGCGAGCTTCTCCCCGTTGTACGGGTTGAAGTCGATGATGTCCCACGAGCCGTTGCCCGTACGCCACTCGCCGTCGATGTACTGCCGGCCCAGGTCGGTGAAGAAGGACATACGACCCCCGCGTCTGGCTGTACTGCCGGGCGCTGGTGAGCACTTACGACAGTTCCTGATAGCCAGTCATCGTACTTGTGTTTCAGGACAGTTGGAGAAGTCCACGGAGCAGATCGCGGGTCTGGTCCGGATTCGGACTGTCGTGCTGCAGCCTCTCCATCGCCTTCTCGTACTGCGCGACTTCCTCGCGCTTGTCGAGGTACAGGGCGCTGGTCAGCTGTTCCAGGTAGACGACGTCGGAAAGGTCCGATTCGGGGAAGCGCAGCAGAGCGAAGGCGCCCGACTCCCCGGAGTGGCCGCCGAAGCTGAACGGCATCACTTGAAGGGTGACATTCGGCCGCTGCGACACCTCGATCAAATGCTCCAACTGACCGCGCATGACCGATCGGTCACCATACGGGCGGCGCAGCGCGGCCTCGTCGAGCACGCAGTGCAGCTGTGGTCCGCGCTCGTCGACGAGCAGCTTCTGGCGCTCCAGGCGCAGCGCCACCCGGCGCTCGACCTCCGCATGACCCATGCCCTCGGCGTTGCGCGTGACGACCGCCTGGGCGTACGCCTCGGTCTGCAACAGCCCGTGCACGAACTGCACTTCGTACGCGCGGATCAGCGAGGCGGCGCCTTCCAGGCCCACATAGGTCTGGAACCAGCCCGGCAGCACATCCGAGTAACTGTGCCACCAGCCCGCCAAGTTGGCCTCCCGGGCAAGGTCGAGCAAAGGCCCTCGTTCGGCCTCGGCCGTGACGCCGTACAGCGTCAACAGGTCCTCCACGTCCCTCGCCTTGAAGCTCACCCGTCCCAACTCCATGCGGCTGATCTTCGATTCGGAGGCACGGATCGAGTAGCCGGCCTGCTCACGCGTGATCCCGCGCGACTCCCTCAGACGCCGCAGCTGCGACCCCAGGAGGATGCGCCGCACCACTGAGCCGCTCGACTCCCCAGCCGTCACTGAACTTCAACCCTCCCCAGCCCCCATCGGGCCCCTACAGGTGCCGAAGTCTGCCATTAAACGCTCCGGCGCGTACTCATCTGGTTACAGAAACAGGTTCCTCACAGAACGACTACGAAAGAATACGCAGGAAGAAATAAGCAAGAACTGGTACTTGAAGGTCCAACTCCGGCACGTGCACGTGCATCTGCCCTTGCATCCGCCGTACGCATTCGGAACGATGGGCCCGCGCACCACCGCAACATCGCTACGGCCGCGGAACCGGGAGTGCCTCGCATGGGGACGAATGGATCGACCATGCTCGAGCCGTTACGGCAGGGGCTTCCCCCCATCGACCCCTCCGCGGTGTCGAATGCGGCCTCGGTCGCCTTGCCCGCCCGCTATGAAGCGGTGCGCGGGGCACGGCAGTTCACCCGCTCCACCCTCACCGAGTGGCAGCTCGACGAGCGTTTCGACGACGTCGCCCTGGTGGTCTCCGAACTCGTCACCAACGCCCTGCGCCACGCGCTGCCCGCCGACACGGTGCGCGACGACTCCGCCCCCGTACGGCTGCATCTGATGCGCTGGAGCTCGCGCCTTGTGTGCGCGGTCCGCGATCCCAGCCAGGAGAGCCCGGTCTCGCGCGAGGACGAGGCGTACGAGGACTTCTCGGCCGAGTGCGGCCGCGGCCTCTTCCTCGTCGACTCCTTCGCCGACGGCTGGGGCTGGCACCCGCTCGCCGGGACGCTGGGCGGCAAGGTGGTGTGGGCGCTGTTCCGGCTCGACGGTGCGGAATAGGGCTTGTTCATACGGCAGTCGGGCCGGGATGCGGATCACGCGTCCCGGCCGCTTCGCGTTCAGGCCCCGGCTATCAGGTGGTCGAACTCGCCGTCCTTCACACCGAGCAGCATCGCCTCTATCTCGGCGCGCGTGTACACGAGCGCCGGCCCGTCGGGAAAGTTCGAGTTGCGCATCGCGACCCGCCCCTCCGACAGCTTGGCGAACTCCACGCAGGAACCCTGGGAGTTGCTGTGCCGGCTCTTCTGCCAGACGACCCCGTCGAGCTCTGTGGCCGCCATACCGTTGTACGCGTGGTCCACAAGTCGCTCCCGTTGGCACTGTGACTGATGATGCGGTGCGGTCAACTGCCCCGGATCATAGCTGTGTTCACCTGCAGATGCATGGGCAGATGCACGTGCACGCGGGGTGCGCGCCTGGTTACAGGCCCGGGAGCGCTCCCCTCGATGCTCTGCGACGGGAGCGCTCCCGTCAGAGAGCGTCCAGGACGGCTTCCAGCGCGGTGATCACGGACGAACGCCAGCCGCCGCCCATGATCTTGCGGGCCATGAGCTGGGCCGGGTCGTCCGGGTCGAATCCCTCGTGCACAAGGAAGAGACGCGTCCCGTGCCCTTCCGGCTCCAGAGTCCAGGTGATCGTCCAGTCCACGGCGTCGGGACGGTCCGCGTCCTGCCAGCGGACGGCGAGCATCCGCTCCGTCTCGTACGCGAGGACCTCGGCCGCGACCGTCCCGGAGAACTCGGTGTTGGGGCGCGGGAGCCCGGCCATCGTGTAGCGGTGGCCGACCTCGAGCCTGAAGCATTCATCGGCCGGTCCGCGGCGGGCGCCGGGCATCATCCACTGGGCGAGCAGCTCGGGCTCGGTGAGCGCGCGCCAGACCTTGGCGGGCGGATGGGGCAGGAACTGGGCGACGCGGATCGTGGTGAGATCGTCGTCATCTTCGTACGCAGCCATGATCACGCTTCATCTCGTACGGGCAGGGCCACGTCATCTCGTACGGGCAGGGCCACGACTTCTCGTACGGGCAGGGCCACGACTTCTCGTACTGGAAGGGTCATGCCTCATCGTCGGGCAGCCGGTCCAGCAGAGCGCCCAGCTCCTTGAGCTTGTCGCGCCAGAACCGCTCGTACGGATGGAGCCAGTCCTGCACTTCGGCGAGCGGCAGGGCTTCGAGGCGGTAGATGCGCTGCCGGCCCTGGCGCTCCTCCGAGACGAGACCGGCCTCCCGGAGCACCTTGAGGTGTTCCGAGAGGCTGGGGCGTGCCATGTCGAAGTGGTCGGCGAGCGCCTGCACGGGCTGCGGTCCGTCCTCGCGCAGCAGCCGCAGCACCTCGCGCCGGGTGCTGTTGGCGAGGGCGGCGAAGACCCGGTCCTCGGGTGCGGCACTGGTGGTGGCCACTTCGGTCCTTCCGGTCACTAGGGGGCGTCGGTGCCGTACGCCTGCTCCGTCAGGAGCATGAAGCCGTTGCCGTCGGGGTCCTTGAAGCCCGCCATCCGGCCCCACGGCATGGGGTCGGGTCCGGCGACCTCGACTCCGGCGGCCCTGAGCCGCTCGGCGTCCGCGTCGACATCGGTCGTGAGGAACATGATCCCCTGCGTCTGGCCCGGGGTGAAGCCGCCCATGTCGGGGCCGGAGAGCGTGAGCACGGTCTGGGCGCCCTCGGGCGCGACCTGCAGCCAGCGGCCCGGCGGCATCTGCCGGTCTTCGGTGACCCGGAAGCCGAGGGTCTCGGTGTAGAAGCGCAGGGCGGCGTCCTGGTCGGAGACGGGGACGGTGATGAAGGAGGCGTGGGTGATGGTCATGCACTCCACGATAGGTAGGCAATTCCCTACCTGTCAAACGTAGGCGATTCCCTACGAATGAACTCGCGGGGTACGTCAACGCGGCGGCGCGGGCTCCAGGGCGTCCGACAGCTCCTCCAGGGCGTCGAGCAGCAGGCGCGCGCCGCGCAGCACCACGCGGTCGGGGACGCCCTCGCCGTCCCAGCTCTCCAGGCACTCCCGTACGGGCTTCCAGTCCGGAACCCTGCGCTCGCGCACCGCCTTCGCACCCTGGTCCGCCGACTCCCGCAGCGCGTCGGCGAGTTGGGCCGCGGCCGGCACCGGGGTCGCGGCGCGCTCCGGGAGGTGGGCCTCCATCAGCATCCCGATCCGGGCGATCTGGGCCAGCGCCTCCCCGGCCCCGTCCGCCGCCGCACGGGACAGGCCCCGGTGGCGCACCGGTTCGGTGGCGGCGCGCTTCAGCGCGTCCTGCCAGGCGATACGGGCCGCGCGGGAGTCGAGGAGTGCCTGGCGCACCTCGCCCTGGCCGGCCGGTTCGGCGTACTGGTGGACGACGGCCGCCGCGTAACGGCCGTCCGCGACCAGCCAGTCGGCCAGCTTGGTGCGCAGCCGCGGGGTCTCCCACGCCGGGTACACCGCGTACGAGATCATCGCGAGCACACCGCCGAGCAGGGTGAGGAGCACCCGCTCGTAGACGGTCTGGCCGACGTCCGCGCCGATCGTGCCGAGCAGGAAGACGATGTACGCGGCGACGAGGACCTGGCCGACGACGTAACCGGTGCGCAGGAGCAGGTACATCAGGCCCGCGCAGATGATGGCGAGCGTGACCGACAGCGGGACGCCCGGCTCGGTGGCGAACACCACGACGGAGGCGAGCGTGACGCCCACGATCGTGCCGCCGAAGCGGGCGACCGCGCGGCCGTACGTCTGCGAGAAGTCCGGGCGCATCACCATCACGGAGGCGAGGGGCGCCCAGTAGCCGTGGCCGAACGGCAGGAAGTGGCCGAGGACATAGCCGAGCACGACGACCGCGGTGACACGGATCGCGTGCCGCAGATACGGCGACCCGGTCACCTTGAGCTCGTCCCTCAAGGTGCGGGCGGCGCGCGGTCCGAGTGCCTGGACGCCGGGGCGGATCAGCGGGATGGGGCGGGTGTCGGACTGCACGGCCCGGGCGGACTCGGCGGGCGAGAGCTTCAACCGCCTTGCGGGGAGCGACAGTTCGGGCGACTTGCCGCGCAGCACCAGGGCGAGGCGTTCGAGCACCGTCCTCGGCGCGGCCGCGCCCGTGTCCGGGGTGGCCGTCTCCACCACGTCGTCGAGCAGGGCCGCGAGCCGCCGGGCCGCGCGGGCGGCCGGTCCGGTGAGGATCGCGCCGGTGTCCGGGGTCCGCAGGGCCGCGACCGCGCCCGGGGGCAGCGCGACGGGTTCGCCGTGGCGGATCGCGCGGGCCGCGGTGTCCAGGATCTCGCCCGCGGCGGCGAGCAGTTCGCGTACGCGGTCACGCTCGCGGCCCTCGTCGGCGGCGCCCACGGCCGGGTCGGCGAGGGAGGCGAGGACTGGGCGGATCCGTTCCGCGAGGCCGCGTGCGCCGTGCAGTTCGGACGGGCGCGTACGGGCCTGGCGTGCGGTGACGACCGCCGCCTCGCGCGCCGCCATCAGGGGCGCCGGGTCGAAGGGGGCGGTCGGGTCGTGGCGCAGCCGGCGCGCGTAGTCGGCCTCGGCGGCGAGCGCGTCCGCGAGCGCGTCACGCTGGGCGCCCCAGCGGCGGATGGGGAACAGGACGATCAGCGCCGCCTGTACGAGACCGCCGAGGAAGATCACGAACGCGTGGCCGGCCGCTTCGGCGACGGTGGTGGGCAGGGTGACGGTGACGAGCACCATGGCCACGTTCGACGAGGCGATCACCCCGACCGTCGGGCCGAGCGCCCAGCACAGGCCGGCCACGAAGGTCCATACGGCGAGCAGCGTGATGAAGACGGCGAGATGGGCGCCGGCGAGGTAGCCGAGGAACGTGGTGATCGCGAGGGTGGTACCGGAGGCGAGGGCGAGTACCGGACGCGGGCGCCAGCTGCGCTGGAAGGTGGCGATCGCGGCCTGGAACGCGCCGAACGCCGAGGAGACGGCGGCCTCCGGGCCCGACAGGGCGAGCGTCGAGCTGACGACCAGGGCGAGGCCGACGGTGGCGCGCAGGGCGAAGAGCGGTTCGAGACGGTGGCGCTCGACCTTCAGGCCCGAGCGGGTGGTCTCCTTCAGCGCTCTGAGCCAGCTCACCTGTTCAGGATACGGATGGATAGCGCGTATCCGGCATTACGGGCGCTGGGGTGAGCTGCGGGAAAGGGGCGGGTGGGGGTGTGGGCAGGGGGCGGTGGGGCCGTGGGCCAGGCGCCGGGAGGGCTGCGGGTGAGGCGCGGGAGGGGCTGCGGGCAGGGGCTAGGACGCTCCGGAGCCGCCCTGTACGCGAGCCCGGTCCGCCGCGGCGCGGCCGTGCTCCCAGCCCGCCGCGTCGTCCACCCCCCGTACCCGCGTCCGCTGTGTCGACGGGAACATCTCGTCCACCGCGCCCGTCACCGCGACCTCCCGCGCCGCGAGCACGGGAAGCAACGAGCTGTCCTCGGCGGCGACTTGGTCCGAGGCCGAGGCGAGACGCTCGCCGACCCGGTGCGCGTACGCCATCAGGAAGGACTGGCGGAAGGTCTTCGTGCGGCGGCGGCCGCCCGAGCGCTGGGCCGCCTCCGCCTTGGCCATCGCCGCCGTGCCCTGCACCAGGAGCGAGGTGTAGAGCACCTCGGCCATCTCCAGATCGGGCGCGAAACCGACCACGGTCGAGAAGCCGAAGGACTCGTTCCACACCGCACGGCAGCGGTTCGCCGTGGCCACCGTGTCGAGCAGGATCGCCTTCGCCGTCTCGTACGGTGCGTCCACCCCGATCCGGCACGCGGCCGGCGTCTCTGCCGAGTGCTCGCGGTGGGCGAGCAGCGCCTCGTCGACGCTGTGCCGGGCCATCAGCTCCTGGGCCTTGGCGGTCAGCGCCTCGGCCTCGTCCGGGAAGTCGGTCCCCTCGGCCTTCGCGAGCAGCGCGCGGATCCGGGTCAGCATGCGCGGCTCGTGGGAGGACGGCGGCGGCAGGTGGGCGGGGGCGCCCGGCGCCGGGCCCACCGGTTCGAGTGCGGGCAGGCGCAGGAGCAGCCGGTAGAGCTCCAACAGGGCGGTGGCGTGCAGGAACCGGTCCGACGGTTCGCCCCGGGCGGGCAGTGCGGCGAGCTGGTCGTCCCAGCGGGCCGGAAGGCCGTCCGTGTACCGACGGGTCTCGTCCAGGATCAGGCCGGCGGCCATCCGTGCGTGCTCCTCGGACAGCTCTCGGCGCACCATCCGTACGACATCGGCGGGCTGCCACCCGCGCCGCCACGTCTGCGTGACGAACTCCGCGCCCCGCGCGCGGGCCTCCCGTACGGAGGCGAGATCGGCCGCGAGGAGCGCGGCGCCCGTGTCGAGCGAGGTGTCGTCGGAGGCGTAAAGGGCGGCCTTGAAGGCGCGGGTCACCGGGTCGGTCACGGCGTCGGTCACGGGTGGCTCTCGTCGTACGCGCCGCGGGACTCGGCGATGGCCGGGCGGTGGGCGATCGACCAGTCGGCCAGGGACTTGAGGAGGTGGCTCATGCTGCGGCCCATGTCCGTGAGCGCGTACTCGACCTGGGGCGGGACCGTCGCGTAGACCGTCCGGGCCACCAGCCCGTCCCGCTCCAGGCGCCGCAAGGTCAAGGTCAGCATCCGCTGCGACACGTCCCCGTGGATCCGCCGCTGCAGCTCCTTGAACCGCAGCGTGCCCGCGGTCAGCTCGACCATGACGTACATCGACCACTTGTCGCCGAGACGGTCCAGGACATCGCGTACGCCGCACTCGTCCTGCGGGGTCTCGCAGACGATCACCGGGTCCTCCGTCCGGGATGCTCCGGAGACGGCAGAAGCTTTGGAGGCGGCAGAGGTTCCAGAGACGGCAGAGGCTCCGGAGACGGCAGAGGTTCCAGAGATGGCAGAAGCTCCAGAGACGGCAGAGGTTCCAGAGACGGCAGACGCTCCGGAGGCGGCAGGGGTGGTTACACCGGTGTGCCCTGGTGACATGAAAGTGCCTCCTTACGCGGACGACGGACCCCCGCAACGATAAGTCCCATGCTGCTCATCACCGGCGCCGCGGGCGCTCTCGGCCGTCTCGTCACCTCGTCCCCGCTGCTCGCGGACCGCTCCGACATCGTCGTGGGCACCCGCTCTCCGGGGCCCGGACAGCGCCGGGTCGACTTCGACGATCCGGCCTCGCTCGACTCCTCCTTCTCCGGTGTCCACACCCTGTTGATGATCTCCGCGGGCGCCGCCGAGGACGATGTGGTCATCGCGCGGCACGCAGCGGTGATCTCCGCCGCCGAGAGGGCCGGCGTGCGGCACCTCGTCTACACCAGCCTCAGCGGCGACGGCGACCACCTCAC
The DNA here is from genome assembly GCF_016464295.1 of Streptomyces sp. N35. NCBI lineage: Bacteria > Bacillati > Actinomycetota > Actinomycetes > Kitasatosporales > Streptomycetaceae > Streptomyces > Streptomyces sp. N35. The sequence continues at coordinate 52,993 of NZ_JAEIMH010000040.1, forward strand.
GTACGCACTGGCCCACCGCTGGACCGAACGCCGGCTCCGCGCCTCCTCACTGGAGTGGACGGTGCTCAGGAACGGGCTTTACGCCGAGTTCCTTGCGGCCGTCGCCGCACCGGGCGCGGACGGCACGATCGCGGCGCCGCTCGGGGACGGACGGCTCGCGGCGGTGGCACGGGAGGACCTCGCGGAAGTGGCGGTGCGGGTGGCGCTCGACGCGTCGGCCCACGCCGGGCGGACCTACGAGCTGGTGGGTGAGGTGGCGCTCGGGGGCGCCGAGTTGGCGGCCGCCGTCGACGGCTCGTACGAACCGGCGACTCTGGGGGCGGCCCGGGCGGCGGTCTCGGGGGCCGGGCCGGCCTTGCCGTTCCCGGTTCCGCTGCTGCTCAGCACGTACTCGGCGATCCGAGCCGGCTTCCTGGACGGCACCGGCGTCCCCGACGGCGACCTACGCCACCTACTCGGCCGAGCCCCGAGCCCGGCACTGGAGGTGTACGCGAAGGCAGCCCGATAGGGGGACCTGTTGTCCGACGGAAGTCCGGTTCATCCGGATTCTCGATGAACGATCGGTCCCCCGGTCGGGTGGGGCTGGGGCTGCGGGTGCGGCTGCGGTTGCGGTTAGCTGTCGCCGCCCTCGTCGATTAGGCGGCGGACCTCGCGGCCGACCATGCCGAGGCGTGCCTCCGCGACCAGCGGGACGGCGCGGCGCTGGCGGCGGGCCTCGTGCACATCGATGTCGACCGTGACCAGGCCGGGCTCCCATTTCGGGGCCTGGGCGACCACCGTGCCCCGGGGGTCCACCACTCTCGAGCCGCCCCAGAAAGTGGCGCCGTTCTCGTTGCCGACGCGGTTCACGAAGACCACCCAGCACTGGAGCATGCGGGCGGTGTACGACAGCAGGGTGTCCCAGTAGAGGCCCGTGTCCATAGCTTCCGGGTCGAGGCTGGCCGCGCTGTTGGTCGGCACGATGATGACCTCGGCGCCGTCCTGCACGGCGAGCCACGGGAGTACCGGCTGCCAGGCGTCGTTGCAGACCAGGGTGGCCGCGCGGCCGACGCCGCGGGGCAGGTCGTAGGCGCGCATGTTCTGGCCGGGGCTGACGTGCTTGCGCTCCTCCCAGGCCAGGTAGTTGGGCAGGTAGAGCTTGCGGTGCGCGTGCACCAGGGCGCCCTCGCTGTAGTACGCCGAGGTGTTGTACGCGCGCAGGCTCGTGTGCTCGTGCATCCCGACCATGACGTCCGCGCCGAGCGTGCTCAGCTCCAGGACGCGCGGGTCCTGCGCCGCGATGGACTCGTCCCGCTTCAGGCCGCCCAGGTGGTAGCCGTGCAGGCTGAGCTCGGGGAAGACGACCAGATTCGCCCCTTGCGCCACGGCCTGTTCGATCTGCTCACGCGCGATGGCCAGATTCTTCTCGACATCGCCGAGCTCGCAGTCGGTCTGGGCGAGGGCCACGCGCATGTCGGGGGCTCCTTGGGTGGTGCGGGCGGTCATGTCTCACGCACGGAACGGAAGAGATCACTCCGCTTCACCGTACGGACAAATCCTCGCAGAGGTGACGGTGCGCTGCTCCCACCACCGTGCCCTGGACAGACCCCTCCCTCCCGGGGGCCGAGCCCTTCCAAGGCTATCGGCGCCCACTGACAACGCCCGTCAGCGCGCCCACCCCGCCCGCCGCACCCCGATTGTCAGTGCTCACTGCGACCATCGGACCCATGACGCGGTGGGCGCTCGAAGCGACGGACGACGGGGGCGCCCGTCTCGTCCCGCTGACCGGGGACGGCCGCCCGGACGGCGAGATCCTGCGGGAGCCGGACCTCGCCGAGGCCGTGCGCAGCCGGCCCGAAGTGACCCGCTGGGTGTGGCGCTCGACCTTCGGGATCTACCCACAGCTGCTCGCGGCGGGCGTGCGGGTCGAGCGCTGTTACGACATCGAGGACGCCGAATCCCTGCTGCTCGCCCACGAGGGCCGGCTCGGCGAACCCCGCTCGGCCGCCGCGGCCCTCGCCCGCCTGCGCGGCGGCCCCGTGCCGCCGGACCCGCCCCAGCGGGCGGCCGAGCCCGGATCCCAGTCCTCGCTCTTCGAGCCCCGCCCCGTACCCGTAGCGCTGGAAGAGCTCCTCGAGGTGTACGCGGAGCAGCTGAAGCGCCATGACGCGGCCGGGCATCCGGGGCGGATGCGGCTGCTCACCGCGGCCGAGTCGGCCGGGATACTGATCGCCTGCGAGATGAACCGCTCGGGCCTGCCCTGGAGCGCCGACGTCCACCGCGAGGTCCTCACCGAGCTGCTCGGCGAGCGCTATGCGGGCGGCGGCGAACCGCGCCGGCTCGCGGAGCTGGCGGACGAGGTCTCGGCGGCCTTCGGCAGACGCGTACGGCCTGACCTGCCCGCCGATGTGGTGAAGGCCTTCGCGCAGGCGGGGGTGCGCGTGAAGTCGACGCGGCGCTGGGAGATCGAGTCGATCGAGCACCCCGCGGTGAAGCCGCTGATCGAGTACAAGAAGTTGTACCGGATCTGGGTCGCGCACGGCTGGTCCTGGCTGCAGGACTGGGTGCGCGAGGGCCGTTTCCGGCCGGAGTACCTGCCGGGCGGCACGGTGACCGGACGCTGGGTGACCAACGGCGGCGGCGCCCTGCAGATCCCGAAGGTCATCCGGCGCGCGGTCGTCGCCGACCCCGGCTGGAAGCTGGTCGTCGCGGACGCCGACCAGATGGAGCCGCGGGTCCTGGCCGCGATCTCCCGCGATCCGGGCCTGATGGAGGTGGCGGGCCGGCCGGGCGATCTGTACCAGGCCGTATCGGACAAGGCGTTCTCCGGTGACCGCGAGATGGCGAAGCTGGCGGTGCTCGGTGCGGTCTACGGGCAGACCTCGGGCGACGGCCTCAAGAACCTGGCCCTGCTGCGGCGGCGCTTCCCCCGAGCGGTCGCGTACGTGGACGACGCCGCCCGCGAGGGCGAGGAAGGCCGTCTCGTACGGACCTGGCTGGGGCGGACCTGCCCACCGGCGGCCGGAGCCGGGGAGGCCGAGGAGGCGGGCATTCCGCAGGAGGCCCCCGAACCGGCGGCCGGAGCCGGGGAGGACGAGGGCTGGGTCCCGGGCTATGCCTCGACCAACTCCCGTGCCCGCGGCCGCTTCACGCGCAACTTCGTGGTCCAGGGCAGCGCGGCCGACTGGACGCTCCTGGTGATGGCGGCCCTGCGCAGATCGATGCACGCGGACGGTCTCGCCGCCGAGCTGGTCTTCTTCCAGCACGACGAGGTGATCGTGCACTGTCCCGAAGCGGAGGCACCGGCGGTCGTCGAGGCGATCCGGTCGGCCGCGGAAGAGGCCAACCGGATCGCGTTCGGCGAGACGCCGGTGCGGTTTCCGTTCAGTACGGCGGTGGTGTCCTGCTATGCGGATGCCAAGTGATCGCCTGGTGTCCTGTCACGCGGACCCAAGTGATCGCTCGGTGGCCTGTCACGCGGACGCCAACTGATCACTGGCCCGCGATCTCGGCCCACTTGGCGCTGGCGGCAAGGGACTTGAGCTGCTCCTTGCTCAGGGCCGGGGTCTCACGGGACGGGGCGTCGTGCTGCGTACCGGAGTTGAAGGCGCTGACGACGACGCGCAGTCCGTCCTGACGCAACGTGTCCGCTGTCCACATCACGGCGCCGTCGACACCCTTGTCGCCACCGCTCTCACGCCAGCTGAAGACGGTGCCGTCGGGCAGCTCCTCGGCCCCGTTGAACAGCTCGCCACGGACGTCGTCCATGTTCGGCTGCACATTGATCTGTACGAGGCTCGCGCCCTTGCCGTCGTCGACCACGACATAGGCGAACCCGCCGTCGCCGCCCTGCGCGGTGACCTTCACACCCTGGGGAAGGAGCCCGATCAGCGTGGAGCGGATCGCCTGCTGCTCGGGCGAGGCGGGCGCCTCGTTCCCCCCGGATCCGCCCTTGCCGGAGTCGCCCTTGCCGGGGTCACCCTTGCCGGGATCGACCTTGCCGGGATCGCTCTTGGCCGGGTCATCACTGCCGGAGTTCTTCGGCTGCTGCTTCACCGGGGCGCCGAAGACCGGGTCCCACTTGTCGGAGGTGACGATCGCCTTCAACTGAGCCGCGGTCAGCGGTGGTTGGGGACGGGTGACGGGCGCGCCCTTTTCGGCGGCGGAGTTGTACTCACCCGCGTCGATGACATGGCCCTCGGGAGTGGCCAGGACGGCCTGCCAGTACTTCGTGCCGCCCTTCTCGCTCCCGTGCGTGTCGTACCCCTGGAAGATCATCAGCCGCGAACCGTCCGACAGCTTGTCGACCTCGCAAGTGTCGTACGCGACAAGGGCCCTGTCCGGGCAGGTGGTCATGTCCTCGGCCACCGACCGCTCCCCTTCGCCGAGCCGCGTGAACGCGATCCGGATCGCGGCCGCCCCCTTGCCGTCGTCGAAGGTGACCCCGGCATTCGGATTCGCCCGCTCGTCGTCGGTCCCGTGCCCGTACCCGGCGCTGACCTCCCCCTCGGGCAGCAGCGACGTGAGCGTGGCGATCAACTCCTTGGCGCCGACGTGGCCACCGGAGGCCTTCGTGCCGTCCTTGCCCTCACTGACCTTCTCGCCCTTGTCGGCCGCGGCGCCCTCCCCGCCCCTCGCGGTGCCGGCGCTCTCCGTGCTCCCCGCCGGAGCCGCGGACTCCATGCCCTGCCCGCCGAGCCCCGGCAGGACCACGGCACTCGTGACGGCGATGGCCGCGATCGCCGCCGCCCCGCCGAACACGGTGGCACGCCGCCTGCGCACCAGGCGCCGGCCGCGTACGTGCCCGGCCTCGACCAGCGCCCGCGGATCCGTGCTGAACTCCTCGCCGGTACGCCGCAGCGCCTCGCCGAACTCATCCTCGTACGACATACGTGACCAAATCCCCTCAACTCGACATGGCGCCGCCGCGCAGCCGCGTGGCATGACCGTCCCTCTGATCCCTCGCCGACCGATCCCCCTCACCGGCCGGCCCACTCCTCTACCGCGCGCCGTGATCCCCATCGCGCGGCACGCTTCCTCACCGCCCGGCGTACTCCCCGATGCCCCCGCCGAGCAGCTCCCGCAGCCGTGCGAGCGCCCGTGTGGAACGGGTGCGCACCGCCGCCGAGCTGACATGCATCACATCCGCGGTCTCCTCGATGGACCGGTCCTCCCAGTACCGCAGGACCACCACGGCCCGGTCCTTGGCGGACAGCCGCTGCAGGGCGTCCAGCAGCGTCAGCCGCAGAACGGCGTCCGCCTCCGGCCGCCCCGGACCGTCCGGTAGCACGGCCGCCGGCTGCTCGCCGCTGCTGCGCCGGCGGGCGTGCGCGAGATAGCTGCGTACGAGAACGGTCTGGGCATAGCCCGCCGGATTCCCGATCCGTGCGACCCGCCCCCAGACCAGGTACATCCGCCCGAGGGTCTCCTGTACGAGATCCTCGGCGAGATGCGTGTCCCCGCCGGTCAGCAGACAGGCCGACCGATACAGCTGGCGCGATCTCGCCCCCGCGAACTCCAGATACGCCTGCTCCGACTCCCCCGACCGCCGCATGCCCTCCCCGTCCGCCGCGCTGTTCCCCTACCTATGTGATGCGGCGGGCCCCGGAAATGTTTCACGCCGTCCGCCACAGCTGTCCGACGCCGGCCGTCCCCCCGCGATGGTCCTCCGGCACCGCCCGTCCGGCACCGGTCCGACGCTGGTCGAGGGCACTCGGATTAACCCTGTAGACTTGGCGTCGCTGCTGATGCGAACCTCTTCCCGCGGGGAGAGGTTCTTCCACGCATCACCCGCGGCGCCGCCTTAGCTCAGATGGCCAGAGCAACGCACTCGTAATGCGTAGGTCTCGGGTTCGAATCCCGAAGGCGGCTCGGATCAGCCCCAGGACTCACTCGCCGTGACCTGGGGCTTTTTCATGTCCGGGGGACGGCGACGGCCCCAAGGGCGATTCCTGCCGCATGTGCGGAGCAACCTCGCCGCCGCTCATCAATGACGACACAGGGTGTCGGGTTTACGGCCGACGATGGACGTATGCGCGAAACCCCTGAAGAACTCGACAGGCTCCAGGCCCTCCTCGACTCCTCCCTCTCCGGCTCGACCGCACATCTCCGCTCGATCGTCGAGGGCCGCACCATCGCGGCGGCGCAGCTCACCGGGGTCCTCACCGGCATGTGCACGCTCGCCCTCTCCACGGTGACCGCAAAGGGCGAACCGCGGATCAGCGGCGCCGACGGGCACTTCCTGCACGGCCGGTGGCACTTCGGCACGGCGCGCAACGCCGCCAAGGCCCGTCATCTCGCGGCCCGTCCGGCCGCCAGCGTCGCGCACATGCGCGGCGAGGACCTCGGTGTGTTCACCCACGGCACGGTGGAGGAGATGAACCCCGAGGACGCCGAGACCACGGCCGACTGGCAGGAACTCCTCGCCTACTTGAAGGACTTCTACGGCGACGACGACTTCGATTGGAACCGCGAGGTCGTCTACTACCGGCTGAACCCGCACTGGATGACCGTCTACGCCCCCGACCTCGACAGACTCACCCAGACGTCTCCCGACAACAAGCCGACAGCTCGTCATGCGTAGGTACGGCGACGGGGCGGCAAGGCGGAGGCCCCATCCGGTTCCGGATGGGGCCTCGTGCGCTGGACAGGGTCCGGCTTACTTCTTCCCGTACTTCGGCGGGCAGTAGGTCCGGGCCACCTTCGACGGCTTGGACGTCACGCCGTCCTTGGTGATCGTCGCGGTCAGCTCGGTGCACGGCGGGAGCGGCTTGCCGGGCGGGCAGGACCACTTGCCGTCGGCACCCACGGTCGTCGTGCAGACGACGTTGCCGTTCTGGTCGCGCACGGTCACCTTGCCGGGGGACTTACTGGTCCCCGTGGGCGGGGAGGGCTTGGTGATGACCGGCGGCTGCGGCGGGCTGATGCAGGGCTGGCCGGCGTTGAACGTGATCGTCTCCGGCTCGGAGGTGACACCGCCCTTCTCCTGCGTCGCCGTCAGCTCGTTGGGGCCGCAGGGCAGCGGCTTGCTCGGGGTGCAGGACCAGCTGCCGTCCGCCTGCACGGTCGCGGTGCAGATGGTGTTGCCGTTCTTGTCCTTCACCGTGACGGTCGCGCCGGGCTCGCCCGTGCCCTTGATCGGCCCGTCGCCCGGAGCGCTGGAGCCGTCGGCCGGGCCGGTGATGGCCGGGGGCGCCAGCTCCTTCCACTGGATCTTTACGGTGCCGTTGGTGCCGTTCGCCATGTTGGCGCCGCCCGCACCGCCGCCACCCTGGGTGGTGGTACCGGTCACGCCGGCGCTCGTGTTGACATAGCCGGAGCCGCCGCCACCACCGCCGTCGCCGAAGAGGGTGCCGGCCGGGGAGCAGGCGCCGCCGCCGCCACCGAACCAGCCGCCGCCACCGCCGCCACCTGCGTCGGGGGCAGCGGTGCCACCGCGCGTGTGACCGCCGTTGCCGCCCTGCAGCGCCGCACCGGCAGCGGGCGCGTCGACACAGAGAGGGTTGGAGCCGGTTCCTCCGGCGCCGCCGGCGCTCTGGGTACCAGGCCCACCCACCGCGGGCAGAGTCGCGGCGACGCCTGTCGTGCCACCGCCGTTGGTTCCTGCGACTCCGGCCTGGCCACTGCCGCCCGGTGCGCCACCGCCACCACCGGCGATTGCCAGCTGCGTGCTGCCGAGGGCGATCCCGCTGCGGCCGCCACCTCCGCCACCCGCACGCAACGAATTGCCGCCGTGGCCGCCGCCACCGAAGCCGCCTTCGCGGGCGTTGCTCCCGTCGGCCCCGGACTTGCCTCCGCCGCCCACCGTCACGGTGAGCTGCTGACCGGGCTCGGCCGGGATGACCGCCTTGGTGGTACCGCCGACCCCGCCGTTCTGGTTGCCACCAGTGGCCGGGCCCTCGAAGGTACCGCCACCGCCGGCGCCCTTCAGGTCGGCCGAGATCTCGATGACCTTGGCCGGAACGGTGAAGCTCTGGTCGGCGCCGGTGAACGTGAACTCCTGGCACCCCGTGTACGGAGCGGTGGGAGTACAAGCGGCCCGGCCGCGGGCCAGGTCGGTCTGTCCCGGCGCGGCCTGAACCGCCAGTGCCGACTGCCCGCCGGCCGCCAGGGCAGCCGCGGTGGTGATCGCCACCAGCACGGATCTGCGTGGCAACAACATGCGCATCTGTCAGCGTCTCCTGCGGATCGCAGGGAGGGGGGTTCGGCTGCCCCGCGGTATACCGCTCGGGGCACCTCGGTCCAACGCTGATCCCTCGCGCGCGGACCGGGTCGGATGCGGTGCCGTCGGGAGGGGCCCTTCGAGTGAGACAACAACCCGGTAGGCCCTGCCCCCGGGGCACCGGCGCGCCCCGTCCGGCCTACCCCTGCAGACGGTGCCACCTCGCGAGCGGAGGAGCCCAAACGAGAGGGACCGCCCCACACGTTCGGTGCGCCACCCCATCGGATGATCACACCGCAGTCTGTGATGGGCCGGTACCCGACCCGACGCCACCGCCCCCACTGGAGCCGCACCGTGTCCGTGTCCCACCCGGCAGCACTTCGCCCTTCGTTGTGGGCACCGCTCGCCCTCACCGTCGCCGGCGGCGCACTCGCCACGGTCCTCGGCTCCGCACCGGCCCAGGCCGCCGAGGCGCCCCAGCGGTGTGTCGTGGATGTGGCGGGCCCGTACCAGAAGGAGGTCGAGCGCCTGCTGAGGCTGCGTGTCGACGGGCACCAGTCCTCGGCGGACTGCGCTGCGATCCAGGCGCTGCAGCGGCGCGAGGGCATCACTCCGGCCAACGGCTACGCGAGCGCCACGACCCGTCATATGGCCGTGGTGGCGCAGGCCCGCAAGAAGCCCGGTGCCGGCTCCCGCTGCCCGGTCCGCAAGCGCCGGGTGGCCTGCGTGGATCTGACGCGTCAGCTCATGTGGGTGCAGAAGGGACGGAAGATCACGTACGGGGTGGTGCCGGTCCGCACCGGACGCCCGGGCAAGGAGACGCGGCGCGGCTGGCATCAGGTCTTCCGCAAGAAGAAGAACGAGATCTCCACCCTGTACGACAACACCCCGATGCCGTACTCCCAGTACTTCTCCGGGGGCCAGGCGCTGCACGGCTCGTACAGCAATCTCTTCTCCGGGCCGGGCTCGGCGGGCTGCATCAATCTGCGGCCGAAGGACGCGGCGCGGCTGTGGAGGGGGCTCGGCGTCCGGGATTACGTCTACGTCTTCGGGCGCAAACCTCTGCGGTGAGTATCGCGTTCGCCGAGTGGACCCGGCGTGGATCAGTGGAGCGGTACGTGGGCGGTGATGGTCTTGCCGCGGCCGTCGGCCCGCAGGTGGATGGCCGTGCGGGTGGTGACGCGTCGGACCAGTGCCCAGCCGAAGCCGCCCGGCTCGGCCGCGCTGCGCTCAGGGGAGAGCGGGAGTGTGCAGTTCGCGTCGCCCACGGCGATCACGACGTGGCCGTCCTCGGCCCAGATCCGCACCGAGGTGAGTCCGCCGCCGTGCCGGCGCGCGTTGGACAGCAGTTCCGAGCAGACCAGTTGGGCGTCGGTCAGGCGCTCCTGTGCCACGTCGGCCATCCCCAAGGAGGCGGCGTGCTCGAGCATCACCGTCCGCACCAGGTGACGGGCCTGCGCACCCGAGGGGAGGTCGGCCCCGTACGGCCCGGCACCCTCCCCGTGGTCCGATTCCGCTACCGATTCCGCCGTCGGCCATGCCGTTGCGTCGGGAGTCTCCCCGTGGTCGCGGTGGTCGGCGGGGGTCAAGAGGCCGGTCCGTGCCCGGAGTTGCCGGCGTACGAGGGCGCGGGTGTGTCCGCGGACCCGGTGGGTGCCGCGGCTCCGTCGTCGGACGACTCGGTCAAGTACTCGAGCGTTCCGGTGATCTCCAGAAGTCTTTGCAGGGCGGCTTTGCGGTGAGCGAGCCGCAGCTCGACACCCGCCGCCTGCAGTCCGCGCCGGAGCATCAGGAGTACGGAGAGCCCCATCGAGTCGACATGGTCGAGCTCGGCGCAGTCCACACACAGCGTGCGGACGCCGGGATGGTCGGCCAGCGCCCCGGACGCCCACCGGCTGAAGTCCTCGCCGGTGTCGAAGTCCAGCGCACCGACGACCCGCACGGTCAGCACCGGCTCGTGCCAGGAGACGGTCACCTCGAGGTCGGCCCGGCCGCTCATGCCGCCCGCCCGGGCGGGGGCACCACGAGGGCATGTCGTGCGGCCGTCAGGATGCCGACCGCGCGAGGGAAGTCGCCCAACTGGTGGCGCAGCGAGTCCAGGGCGGGGAGCAGGCACTGCGGCGGCACACCGCGGGCCGAGAGGATGCCGGCGGTCCAGGTGACGAACGTCGTGAACAGGTCGGCGTCGTCGACGTAGAGCGCCGTGGCCAGGAAGCCGACGATGTGGTCGAGGTCCTCCGCGGTCCGCTCGCGCCGGCGCTCGTCGTACGAGCGCATGGCGGCGAATCCGTGCTCCACGTCCGCGAGCGCCTGCTTGACGAGGTGTGTCCTCGTCCGGCGCACCATCGTGTACTCCTGGTCCTTCAGATGCGGAAGGTCCAGGTCGGGCAGGTGGGCCGCTTCGGGGCGCGGCCGCCGCAGCCCCTTGGCGAGCAGGTCGGCGGCTGCCGCGGCGTCGCCGGCCCACTGCGCCTTCAGCAGACGCGCGTACCGGCCGCCGGGCCCGAAGGCCGCTCCTCCCGCGACCACCGGGACTCCTATGGCCAGGCAGGCGCTGATCGCCGAGTGGGCGGTCGGCAGATGGCTGGGCAGGGAGGAGGACAACAGCACCGTTTCGGCACCGCTCTCATGGAGGTGGGCCACGAGGTGGTCGGTGGGGACCTGTGCGCCCAGGTAATCGACGCGCCACCCGCGCAACCGCAGCACCTCGGCGACCAGACGGGCGGGCAGCGCGTGCCATTCGCCGTCCACGCACGCCACGACGGCCCGGCCGCGGGCCGGTGCGGGCAGCGCGTCCGCCGCGTCGTCGACGAGGGCGGCCACGCACCGCTCGTTGATGGCGGTGGCCGCGTGCTCCTGGGCGACCGTGAGCTCGTTCGCGGCCCAGGCCCGTCCGACGCGCGCCTGGGCCGGCGCGATCAGTCCGAGCAGCACGTGCTCCACCGCCGCGCATACGTCACCGTCGAAAGCGGAGACCGCGGTACGCACCGTGGTGACCGCATGCGTCTCGTCGCAGTGGATCAGCGCGTCCCACAACCGGTCGCCCGCTTCGGCGAGGCCGACCGTCTCCCTGCTGATGGTGGTCATGCCGTGAACCTGCCCCTGGTGTGCCCGTCCACCGCCGTGAGGTGGGCGTTCCTCGGCGCCGCGACTGCCAGCAGCGCCATGTCGTCGTGCCGCCCGTCACCTACCCATTGGGAGGCGAGCATCTGCACCCGTTCCGTGACGGCTTCCGCCGGAAGTCCGGCGCATTCGGCGAGCGCCTGGCTCAGCCGCCGTTCGCCGAACATGGTGTCGCCGAGCGGACCTCCGCGGGCTTCCGCGATGCCGTCCGTGTACAGCAGACACGTCTCTCCCGGCGCCAGTTCGACCGACGCCGTCCTGACGCTGATTTTCGGCAGGGCGCCGATCAGCGTTCCCTTCGTGTCGGCCGCCTCGACGCTGCCGTCCGTACGGACGATCAGCGGCGCAGGGTGGCCGGCGCTGGTCACCCGCAGCCGCACCAGTCTGCCGTCGCGCCGCGCGGAGACCAGGGCGAGTGTGGCGAAGCGGGTGTGGTGGGAGGACAGGAGGGCGTTGTTGAGCAGCGTCAGGAGCCGCTCGTGGTCCGCCGCGAACGGGAGCAGCGCCTCCACGGTGTTACGGATCTTGCCCGTCAGGACCGCGGCCTCCAGGCCCTTGCCCGCGACGTCGCCCAGGACGGCGAAGGTCTCCGCCGCGTCGTCGTGTCCCGGATCCCGGCTGTCCTGTCCTGGATCCCGGCCGTTCTGTCCCGGATCCCGGCTGTCCTGTCCTGGATCCCAGCCGTCCTGTCCTGGACCCCGGCCACCCTGCCCCGGATACCCGGCTCCCTGCGCGGGATAGACGTCGTAGAAGTCCCCGCCGATCCGCTCGCTCGCCGTCGCGGCGCGGTAGCGGCCGGAGAAGTCGATGCCCTGGACCCGTTCGATCTCGGGCGGCAGCAGGTCCCGCATCAGCACGCCGGTGATGCGGGTCTGTTCCGCGTGGACGCGCGCGGCCGACAGGGCCGCCCCGGCCCGCGCCGCGAACAGCCGGGCGAACGCCTCCTCGGCCTCGGTGAACGCGGCCTGCCGGGAACGCCGCAGCAACACCACGGCCCCGGCCGGCAGTCCGTGCCCGGGCAACGGCACCACCGCCACGGAACCGATCCGGTCGCCGGCGCCGCCGAACCCCTCGGGGACGACCCATGCCGGAACCTGGAGCGGGTCGATCCAGCGGGAGGGCACGGGCGGGTAGCCGAGGAGCGCCTCGGGCAGGCCGGGCATCTCCTCCGGGTTCACCGCGATCCGCTCCTGCAGGGCCTCTCCCCCGGTGACGCACCACGTCACCGCGCGACTGCGTCCGCTGCTGACGCCCACGATGGCGACGGCGTCGGCCAGGTGCCGCGCCGCCAGACGGGCGGTGACCTCCATGCACCGGTCCACGTTCAGGGACGCGAGCAGTTCGCCCGAGACCTCCTGGAGCAGCCGCGACCGCTGACGTTCGGAGTCCAACTGCGTTCGCAGGGAGGTCACTTCGCCGTCGTCGGCCAGCCACCAGAGCAACGCCCCCTCCGCCGTACGGCCGGGGAAGGCGTCCACACCGCGGTCACCGATCCGACCGCGCGCCGGCTGCGGGAACGCCTCGCCGCCCGGGGCCGCGCGGTCTTCGTGGGCGCGCGCGAGCCAGTCCGGTGCGACATCGGCGAACCGGACACCTGGGCGTGCGGCGGGCAGCAGCACGCCCGCCCCGTCGCGGACGGACTCCACGATGCCGGCAGCGTCTATGGCGATCGACGGATGGCGTGCGGCCGTGCGCGGCTGCGGCACGTCACTGGCGTATGCCGGTTCCGGGAAGGAGACCATGGTCCGGGCGCCGCGACCGCGACTCCCACCGCCCTTTCTCGTACGAGAATGATGCCTTCCAACGTACGCGCCCGCCGGGAAGCGCACCCACCCTCCTCCGGGTTCACGTGCTTCGCCCCCGCACGACCAGCGCGGACGCGGCTCACGAAAACCCCTCGTTCACCCACGAGTTGGAGCCTTCGCAAGGACGCGCGACGGTCATCGGACCCGTCACCCGCACCCGTCACCCGGTGGATGCGGACGGCGAGAAGCAGGCCGTGACGTCCTTGCCCTTGGGACACGGGTACGCGGACCAGGTGTCGGCGAGCGCGTCGACCAGCAGCAGGCCCCGGCCGCCGAGCGCGTCGGCGCCCGGCTCGCGGGCCTCGGGCGGGAGCGGGGACGCGTCGTGCACGGTCACATGCAGACACTCCGCGTCCCAGGCGAGCACGAGTTGGGCGGCGCTGTGCGCGTGCACATGCGCGTTGGTGACGAGCTCGGACACGGCGAGCAGCACGTCGTCGGCCGTCTCCGGGTCGGTACGCCACCACCCGAGGTCGTCCAGGCGCTCGCGGGTCCAGTCGCGTGCCGCCTTCACCCCGGAGCCGATGGGAATGGACCGTGCCCACCCCACCGCCTTGATGGACCCGTCGCTCATGGCAGTTCCTCTCCGCCGGCCACCGCGTGCACGGCGTCCTCGACCCTCTCGAACATCTCCAAGTACCCGTCGGTCCCGGTGACTTCGAACAGCCGCAAAGCCGCCGGCGGCACCGCGACAAGCAGCACCCTGCGGCGGCGGGCCACGAGCAGCACATGGTTGAGCAAGGAGGAGTCGCAGAACGTCAACGCCTCCATGTCGAAGGCGATCGGGCCGTCGTGTTCCCGCGCGGCATGGGCCGTGGCCTCCGCGACGTCGTTGACGTTCTCGTGGTCGAAGTCTCCCTTGAGCTCGATCACCCACAGCGGGCCGCAGGCATAGGACGCCCCGACACCCAGCCAGTGATCACTGAGGTCCACTCCACTCTCCTTCGATCACCGTCACGTCTCCTTCGACAACCGTCACAACCCGGTTCCCAGCAGGGCGCGCCTCATGCCTCGTTCACCGCCCCGCGGGAAGTGCGCGGGCGCAAGCGAGGGGCCGCGGAGGGCATACGCGCCTCCGCGGCCCCTCGGCCGGGCGGGTCAGGTGGTGGCGAGCAGTTCCTTGCGGAGCCGCTTCATGATGCGGTTGGGCAGCCGGGACACATGCATCTGCGGGCAGCCGAGGGCCTCGCCGATCTCCTGCTGGGTGCGCTCCTCCACGAAGCGGAGGTGGATGATCGTGCGATCGCGCTCGTCGAGTCCGACGATCAGCGGGGCCAGCGTGTGGAAGTCCTCGATGCGTTCATAGGCGTCCTCCTCGGCACCGATGAAGGCGGAGAGCGGGGACTCGGTGTCGTCGTTCTGACCGGCCAGGGAGGCGTCGAGCGAGGACGCGTTGTATCCGTTGGCCGCCATCTGCACCTGCGCCACCTCGGCCGGCTCCAGCTGCATCAGCTCGGCCAGCTCCTGCACGGAGGGTGTGCGGCCCAGGCGGGTCTGCAGCTCCTCGGTGGCCTTCGACAGCTCGATCCGCGCCTCCTGCAGCCGGCGCGGCACGTGCACCGCCCACGTCGTGTCACGGAAGAAACGCTTGATCTCGCCGGTGATGTACGGCACCGCGAAGGAGGTGAACTCCACCTCGCGGCTCAGGTCGAAGCGGTCGATGGCCTTGATCAGACCGATCGTGCCGACCTGGACGATGTCCTCCATCTCCTGCGGTCCGCGGTGCTTGAACCGCGAGGCGGCGTACTGGACCAGGGAGAGGTTCATCTCGATCAGCACGTTGCGTACGTACTGGTGCTCCCGGGTGCCCTCTTCGAGGCTGTGCAGCCTGTCGAAGAACGCCTTGGAGAGCTCGCGCGCGTCCTTCGGTGCCACGGACGCGGGGTCCACGACAGGAAGATCGGCCAGCTCCTGGGGCGCGATCTCTCGCACGGGTGCTGAAACCGTGTGGGTGGGCATGTCCTTCCCCTCCGCTTGTGGGTCAACTGCCGCTTGCTTTCTGCTGCCGCCGGATTCAGTTGCCCCAGTCCATCGTTCTCACACATGTTCTGGCGGAACCGTGCGCATGGATGACGCGAATTGCTCGGATCAGATACGGCCACCGGTGAGGCGGGTGAACGGTCCGTGGGCGGCGCGCTCCGAGCGGCGGCCGACCGCGAAGGCTGTCGCGGCCACGGTGGCGACCCCCACCGTCCCTGCCGTGGTGATCAGCTTGCGTGCGCGGACAGCGGTCCACGCGGTCGCCGCGAGGGTGGTCGCCTGACTCATCACAGGCGCCGCCTTCGCCTGGACGCTGCCGAGGGCCGAGCCCACCTTGGTGGCCCCGGAGGCCGTGGACTCGGCCGCTGTCCGCTTCGCTGTGCGAGCGGTCGTCCCGGCCGTGCCCGTGGTCGTCTTGGCGGCACCCGCGCTCGTCTTGGCGGTGCCTGCGGTCGTCTCGTCCTTCTGCCGTGTGTTCGCCATGGCCTTCGAATAGCCGCCTCACGCCTCGGCAAACAATCAACCGCAAGACGCCACGCCCGACAGCACGGGTCCACACCGTCAACTCAGGTGCTTACAGGGCCACTTGGCCCTCAGATATACGTTTCGTCAGCGCTCGCCGGGACATCAGTTGTGCCATCCGAGCCATCGGCGCGTACCGCCCCCGTACGCGCCGGAGAGGAAGTGCCATGACGGACAGCCCGCTTCTCCCCCCTCCCGGGAACGCGCCCTTCGCGCCCGCCGACGTGATCGGCTTCGATGTGCAGGCCGGTGACGGGTCCGCAGGCGAGGTCGACCCGTACTCCGAGGAAGTCGCGCCGGACCATCTGGTCGTCAACACGGGCGGGACCCTGTTCAACAAGAAGGTGCTGCTGCCCTGTTGGGCCGTGCGCGACATCGACCGGATCGCCGGTGTCCTGCACGTCCCCCAGGAACGGGACCTGATCAGAGACGCTCCGCCCTTCGACCGGGACCTGCGCGTCACGGACCCCGGCTACCGGGCCCGCATCGACGCGCACTACGGCCGTGGTACGGCGTGACCGCGGATCCGCACTCCGTTCGTTCCGGTACTGAGGATCCCGGACTCCGGCCCGCGCTGCGCCTGCTGCGCCGGTGCGGCGCCGAGACCCTGGAGCACCCCGGCGGGACGCTGCTCGCCCATCTGCTGCGCGTACGGCAGCGGCTCGCCGAGTGGGGTGCGCGGCCCGCGCTGCAACTGGCCGGTCTGTGCCATGCGTTCTACGGGACCGACGGGTTCGCCTCGGCGTTGCTGCCCCTGGAGCGGCGCCGGGACCTGGCGTCCGCGATCGGCGGCGAGGCCGAGGAGCTCGTGTACTTCTACGCGGCGTGCGACCGGAAGGTCACGTATCGCGGACTCGGCGCCTACCGGGACCGGTTCACGGGCGGGACCCGTGCCCCCGCACCCCAGGAGCAGCGGGACTTCGCGGAGCTCACCGCGGCGAACGAGCTGGACCTCGCCGTCCTCGACGAGGACTTCCGGCGCCGTCACGGGGACGGTCTTCTGGAGCTGTTCACCAGGATGCGCCCCGCCCTGAGCCCCGCCGCGTGGCAGTCCTGCGTCGACGTGCTCGGGAGCGAAGGGCGCACGGAAGGGGCGTGACGGCCATACGGAAATGCCTGACGGCCGTACGGAAAGCGCCTGGTGGACCCTCAGTGCCCCACCCCCTCCGCAGCCCGGCGCGGCAGCAGACGCAGGGCCGGCAGGCAGGCGGCCGTGATCGCGAGGACCACGATCAGACTGACCGTCATGGCGTGCGCCGAGCCGTCGCCGAGGAAGTGGAAGTAGACCGTGGTGACGGTGGCGGAGCCGATGCCGTTGGCGAGCTGCTGGATCGCCGTGAGCGAGCCCGACGCGCTGCCGGCCTCGTCCGGGTCGATGTCGCCGAGGGCGATGTCGAAGATCGTGCCGAAGCAGGCGCCCATGCCGAGGCCGGTCAGGAAGACCGCGGGGGCCAGGGCCCAGAGGCTGACGGACAGGCCCGAGGCCAGGACGAGAGCGAGCAGCCAGCCCGCGCCCGCCATCGTCAGGAGCATGCCGATGAGGACCAGGGTGCGGCCGAGCTTCGAGGCCAGGGCCATGCCCGCGAAGGCCGCGACGATGATGCCGAGCGTCAGGGGCAGCATCCCGAGCGCGGTGTCGCCCGGATCCGCGTGCAGGGCCTGCTGCATGAAGAGCGAGATCACATAGGTGAGGCCGCTGGTCACCGCGAAGTAGAGCAGGCCGACGAAGAGGCCCGAGGTGAAGCCCTTGTTCTTGAGCAGCGTGGGCTTGATCAGGGGGTTGGCGGCGGTGCGCTGACGGTGGGCGAACAGCGCGAGGAAGACCGCACCGACGGCGAGTGAGCCGAGCGACAGCGCGCTCCAGCCGTATGTGGAGCCTTCGATCAGACCGAACATCAAGCCGAACATGGTGACGGCGAGCAGGCCCGCGCCCCGTCCGTCGACGGACGTGCTGTGGTCGCCGTTGTCCTTCGGCAGCAGCCGGGTGGCGGCGAAGAGGCCGACGACGCCCAGCACCAGGTTGATCAGGAACACCGGGCGCCAGGACAGGCCGCCGAAGTCGGCGTCGATCACGAAGCCGGCCAGGACCGGGCCGCCTACGGAGGCGAGGCCGAGCAGCGGACCGAAGAGCTGGAAGGCCTTGCGCAGCATGTCGCGCGGGAAAGTCCTGGTCAGGATCGCCATGCCCTGCGGAATCATCAGCGCGCCGAACGCGCCCTGCACGGAACGGGCCACGACGAGCACCGCGGGGTCGGGCGAAAGCCCCGCGACGGCGGAGGCCACGGTGAAGCCGGTCATGCCGATCAGGAAGAGCCGGCGCTGGCCGTACTTGTCGCCGAGCCGCCCGCCGACCACGAGCAGCACGCCCATCGCCAGGGCGTAGGCGGAGCCGAGCCACTTGATCAGGGATTCGCCGCCGCCGATGTCGTTGACGATCGTCGGCGCCGCGATGTTGGTGACGGTCGCGTCGATCATGTCGAGCGCATCGGCGAGCAGGACCAGGCCGAGGATCAGCCAGAGGGCGGTACGGGAGAGGGAGGCCGCCGTCCGGGGCGGCTCGAGAGATGGGGTTTCGGTCACGGCGGACATGGCAGGGCTCCTTTGCGCGGATGGACCGGGATGGTGCGGCGCAGGGGCGGGGCCCGGAGTCGGGCGGCGCGGTGGCCACGTATCCAGAAAAACACAGTCGCTACGAAACCGCAATCGCTACAGTTTTAGATCGGATACGAGAATGTGGTCGCTCCGCTAAGCTGGACGTATGGCGGAGACAGCAGCGAAGAAGCAGCCGGCGGCACAGAAAGGTCCGGCAGCACAGAAGGGCCCGGCGGCGCCGAAGGAGCCCGGGCGCCGCGAGCGCAAGAAGGCGGCGACGCGCAAGGCGCTGTCCGATGCCGCGCTCGAGCTGTTTCTGGAGCGGGGCTTCGACAAGGTGACCGTCGCGCAGATCGCCGAGCGCGCCGACACCGCGGTGACCACGCTGTTCGCGCACTTCCCCGGCGGGAAGGAGGCGCTGATCCTCGGCGACGGCAGCGAGCGCGCGGCCTCGCTGACGGCGGCGGTCCGCGAGCGCGGCGCGGGCGAGTCGGTGCTCGATGCGCTGGAGGGGTTCTTCGCCGGACGCGGGATCTTCTCGGAGGATCAGGACCACGCGTATCGCAAGCAGGTCGAGTTCGTGACGAGCACCCCCAAATTGCGCGCCTACGCACGGCAGTTGTGGGTCTCGTGCGAGGAGCCGCTGGCGAAGGTCATGGCCGAGGAGGCAGGACGGCCCGAGGGCGATCTCTCCCTGCGCGTGCTCGCCCGCTTCGTCCTGGAGATCCCCGACCTGGCCTCACTCGAACCTCACCCGCGCCGCGCGCTCGAAGCGGTCTTCGAGCATCTGCGGCGCGGGTGGCCCGACGTATAGCGGGTGGCTCGACGTATAGACGTATGGCGGGCGGCCCGGCGTACAGCGGTTCTCAGCGCGCCCTGCGTTCACGCAGGAACAGTGCGGCGAGCACCGAACCGGCCAGCACCAGCAGCGAGTTGACGAGGATCGCGAAGGTCACTCCGTCGAGCACCGCCGCCGAGCCGCTCGCCCCGCCCATCCGCGCGGTGGCAAGAGCGCTCATCACCGGGATGCCGAGGGTGATGCCGACCTGCTGGGTCATCGTGGCCAGCCCGGTGGCCAGGCCCTGCTCCTCGTCCGGCAGTCCCGAGGTGGCGGTGACCATGAAGCCGACGATCACCAGCATGTTGCCGACGCCGCCCACGAACGTGGCCGCGAGCAGCAGCCAGATCCAGCCGCCCGAGGCGCCGAGCGCGACCAGCGCCGCGGTCGCGACCGCCTGGACGATGCCGCCGACGACGATCGTGCGCCGGTTGCCGTGGCGGCCCACGAAACGGCCGCCGAGCGTGCCGCCGATGACGGTGCCGACGCCGAGGACGCCGAAGGCGAGGCCGGTGGACAGGGCGGAGTAGCCGAGGACTTCCTGCAGATACAGCGTGAGCAGGAAGACCAGCGAGGTCTCGGTGACAAACGCGATCAGGCCCGCGGTGTTGCCCCAGATCACGGAGCGGCGCTTGAGGACGGAGACGGGGACCAGGGGCGCCGCGGCCCGCTTCTCGACGAACCAGAACCCGACGAGCAGGGCGAGCCCCGCACCGAGCGCGAGCAGGGTGGCGGGCCGGGTCCAGCCGGTCTCGCCCGCCTGCGTCAATCCGTAGACGAGAGCGAGCAGTCCACCGGTGACGGCGATCGCGCCGGGTACGTCGAGGCGCGGGCGCCCGGCCGCGGGGGTCCCCCCTGCTCGGGGAAGGGGCTCGGTGATCACGGAGGGGGCGAGGACCAGGACGAGCAGGGCGACGGGAACGTTGACGAAGAACGCCCAGCGCCAGGAGAGCAGTTCGGTGAGCAGCCCGCCGAGGATCGCGCCGGCGGTGAAGCCGGCCGACATCAGGGCGCCGTTCAGCCC
Organism: Streptomyces sp. N35; assembly: GCF_016464295.1. Lineage (NCBI taxonomy): Bacteria > Bacillati > Actinomycetota > Actinomycetes > Kitasatosporales > Streptomycetaceae > Streptomyces > Streptomyces sp. N35. The sequence goes on from NZ_JAEIMH010000040.1 coordinate 73,017, forward strand.
CAACGCCCTTGCCCTGAGCGGCCCTTCCTTGAAGGCAGTGGTGAGCAGCGAGAGCGCGGCCGGGGTGACGGCGGCGGTCGCGAGGCCTTGCAGGACGCGGGCGATCAGGAGCACCTCGGGTGAGGTGGCGAAGCCGCCGAGCGCGGAGGAGGCCCCGAGCAGGGCCATCCCGCCGAGGAAGAGCCGCTTGCGGCCGAAGAGATCCGCGATCCGCCCGAAGAGCAGGGTGAAGCCGGCGGCGGCGAGCGCGAACGAGGTGGCGATCCACTGCAGGTGCCCCAGCGAGAAGCCGAGCCCCTCGCCGACTACGGGCAGCGCGACATTCAGGATCGAGAAGTCCACGGCGATCATGAACTGAGCGCCGAGCAGCAGCGTGAGGACGAGCTTCTGCCGTCCGGTCATACGGAGTTGGGGCAAGGTCCCCGGCGCGGTGGCCGGGGACTCGGTGGTGGTGGCGGACATGGCGAGCAACCCCCTAAACGGTTCGGTCGTTCCGTTAAGCGATACCGGAACCGTAGCAGGGGATGGCTCGCTAATGGAACCTCAGAACCTTTTACGTGAGGGTGTGCGCGAAGGGCTCAGGCCACCACCCCCACCGCCAGCCCCGCGATCAGCACACTCGACGCCACCGCCGTCACCAGCCGCCCCCGCCGTCCGGTGAGCAGCCGGCCGAGCAGCGCTCCCCCGCCCGCGAGCAGCAGTTGCCAGCTGGCGGAGGCGAGGAACGCGGCGAGCACGAAGACGGTCTGCTCGGCGGCCCCGGTAGGTGATGCGGAGCCCGTACCGAGGACGAGCGCGGTGAAGTAGATGACGGTCACCGGGTTGAGGAGCGTGACGCCGAGGAGGGTCAAGTAGGCGCGGAACGCGGTGAGTTCGCGCACGTCGCGGCCGGTCGAGGCGGCGCCCCGGTACTGGCGGACGGCGGTGACGGAGCCCCGCAGGGCCAAAGCGAGCAGCACGGCGGCCGAGGTCCAGCGCAGCGGAGTGGTCACCGAGGCGAGCAGCGGGGCGAGTGCGGTGCCGCCGAGTGCGGCGATCAGGGCGTAGAGACCGTCGGCGCTCGCGACGCCCAGCGCGGCCGAGGCTCCGGTGCGCAGGGAGGTGCGGGCGGTGAGGGCGACGAGATAGGTCGCGACCGCGCCGACCGGAATGGCGATGCCATAACCGGCGAGCAGCCCGGCGACCAGGGCCGCCGTCACGCGAGCGACAGAGCGGGCCTCCAAGGACGGCCGGGCTGCTGCTGCGCGCGCACCGGGAGGGTGGAGGCGGTCTTGGGGCATCCCCTGGACGCAGTGCTTGGGGAAGACAGGGCAGCGTGAAGGGTTGTCATGCGGGGATGGTGGCCGCGGCCCGGCGCGAGGGGCAACTCAATTTCCGAGGGCCCCCGGCCGCTGTACGCCACCGAGCTTGTCGGGGTTGACCTGGAAACGCAGGTCATGGAGCAGTCCGTCGGACGACACCTCGTACGACAGCGTGCCGATGGTGGCGCCGTCCATGCCGAACAGCAGACCCAGCTCGCCGTTGATGACGGTCGGTGTCACGGTCATCGCCGCGTAGTCCGGCTTCGCGAGGACACCGAGCACCCAGCGGGCGACCGCATCCGCACCGTGCAGCGGGCGGCGGGCCGCGGTGACCTTGCCGCCGCCGTCCGACCAGCAGGTGACGTCGGGGGCGAGCAGCGCCATCATCCCGGTCAGATCCCCGCCGGAAGCGGCCTCCAGGAACAGCCGGGTGGCCCGTTCGCGCTCGGCGCCGTCCGCCTCGTAACGCGGCCTGCGGGCCTGGACGTGGGAGCGGGCGCGGTGGGCGGTCTGGCGTACGGACTGCTCGGACCTGCCGAGGACTTCGGCGATCTCGGCGTGCGAGTAGCCGAACACCTCGCGCAGCACGAACACCGCGCGCTCGACGGGCCCGAGGGTCTCGAGGACCACCAGCATCGCCATGGAGACGGACTCGGCCATCTCGGCCTCCTCGGCGACATCGGGGGTGGTCAGGAGCGGCTCCGGCAGCCAGGGCCCCACATAGGTCTCGCGGGTCGCGCGGGCCGAAGTCAGTCTGTTCAGACAGAGGTTGGTGACGGTGCGGACGAGATACGCGCGGGCGTTGCCCACATCGGAGCGGTCCGTCTTCGACCAGCTCAGCCAGGTGTCCTGGAGGACGTCCTCGGCGTCGGCGACGCTGCCGAGCATCCGGTAGGCGGTGGCGAAGAGCAGGCGGCGGTGTGCCAGGAACGGCTCGGAGGACGGGTCGGAGGACGGGTCGGGCAACGGGCCGGCGGTGGCGCGATCGTCCGTCATCGCGCCACCTTGGCAGCCAACCAGTCCTTCCCTCAAGACAGTTCACGCCTTCGTCGACCGGCCGCCCTGCGGCCAGAGGGCCGCACCGGCGAGCTTCTTGGTGAGCTTGTACGTCTGCACCGGGCTTGCGCTGACCGTCTCCTTGTAGAACACGGCGCTGCGGCCCTTGAGATACATCCGCCGCGGCGTCTCGTCGGGCCGGGTGAACTGGATGACAGCATCGCGCCGGCCGAGGCTGACGGGCTGGTGGATGTAGCCGAAGCGGAACGGCTTCACCGCCCGGCCGCGCAGCCGCCGCGCGATCGCGTCCGCGGTGTACGCGGCCGTCGGGATCCCCGACTGGCAGGTGCCGTGCAGGGTGCCCCAGGCCTGCTCGACGCGGGCCGCGTCCCCGATCGCGTGGATCTCGGGGTGCGAAACGGAGCGCAGCGCCTCGTCGACCAGGATCCGCCCGGCCGCGTCGACGGCGATCCCCGACTCGGCGGCCAGCCGCGGCACACGGACGCCGGCGGTCCACAACGACACATCGGAGGCGAGGAGTTCACCGTCGCCGAGCTCGACCGCGGCGGGCAGCACCTTCGCGACGGTCACACCCGAGCGGACGGTGACGCCGAGCCGGCCGAGGGCGGCCAGCAGATACGCCTGCGCCTTGGCGCCCATCATCGCACCGGGCACCTCACGACTGAGCAGCGTGACGTTCACCCCCGGGTGCCCCTCGGCGATCTCGGCCGCGGCCTCGACGCCGGTGAGCCCGCCGCCGCTGACCGTCACCGAGCCGCCCCGCTCCGCGAGCCGGGCCAGCTCCTGGGACACCCGGCGGGCGGTGCGCGGGTCGTTGAGGGTGTACGCGTGCTCGGCGGCGCCCGGCACCAGGCTCGTGTCGGTCGAGCTGCCGAGGGCGTAGACGAGGGTGTCGTACGCGAGGGGCCGCTCGGTCCCGGACACCTGGACCTCACGGGCTTCGGCGTCGAGCGCGGTGGCCCAGCCTTCGACGAACCCGATGCCGGTGCCGTCGAGCAGCTCGGTGATCCGGAAGTCGGCCAGCTCCTGCCCGGCGGCGATCTGGTGCATCCGCAGCCGCTCGGTGAACCGGGGTGAGGGGTTGACCAGGGTGATCCGTACGCCCGGAGTGCGGCGGGTACGGCGGGCGAGCCGGAACGCGGTCATCATGCCGGTGTAGCCGGCGCCGAGGACGACGATGCGGTGCGTGGTGGTGTTCATGGCGGGCTCCTTGGCGGTCTCTTCCGCTTGCGGTGTCGCCCATGGGACAGACGACACCGCGCGGATGTGACAGGAGCCCGGATGTGACCTGTGTCACGCGACCGTCAGCAGCGCTTTCCGTCCTCCGGGACCTTGCCCTCCAGGAGGTAGCGGTTGATCGCCGTGTCGATGCAGTCGCTGCCGCGCCCGTACGCCGTGTGCCCGTCGCCGTCGTACGTGAGCAGCGTGCCGGTCGCCAGCTGGTCCGCCAGGGACTCGGCCCACTTGTACGGGGTGGCCGGGTCGCGGGTCGTACCGACGACGAGAAGCGGGGCGGCGCCCTTCGCCTCGATGCGGTGGGCCGAACCGGTGGGCTTCTCCGGCCAGTACGCGCAGGTCAGACCGGCCCAGGCGAGGCCTTCCCCGAAGACGGGTGAGGCTTTCCTGAAGTCGGGGGCCGCCTTCTCGACCTGGTCGGGAGAGGTGAACGCGGCAGGCAGGTCGAGGCAGTTGACGGCCGCGTTGGCGAACATGATGTTGCCGTACTTGCCGTCGGGCGCCCGCTCGTAGTAGCTGTCGGAGAGCAGCAGCAGACCCGAGCCGTCCTTGTCCTTCATCGCGGAGGTGAGGCCGTCGCGCAGCTGGGGCCAGGCGCCCTCGTCGTACATCGCGGCGATCACGCCGGTCGTCGCGAGGGACTCGCCCAGCTCGCGGTCACCGGCCGGGATCGGCTTCGCGTCCAACTCCTTGAAGAACGCGGAGAGTCGACGGCTCGCGTCCTCGGGGCTCGTGGTGCCGAGCGGGCAGTCGCTCTCCTTGACGCAGTCCTTGGCGAAGGACTGGAAGGCGGTCTCGAAACCGGCGGTCTGGTCGAGGTTCATCTGCCCGGCGGGCAGGGACGGGTCCATCGCGCCGTCGAGCACCAGACGGCCGGTCTTCCCGGGAAAGAGCTCGGCGTAGGTCGAGCCCAGGAAGGTGCCGTAGGACGCGCCGACGTAGTGCAGCTTCCCGTCACCGAGGACCTCGCGCAGGAGGTCCATGTCGCGGGCGGCGTCGACGGTGGAGACATGGGGCAGGATCTGGGCCGAGCGCTTCTCGCAGGCCCGCGAGAACTCCTTGTACGCGGCGACCAGTTGATCCTGCTCACGGGTGTCGTCCGGAGTGACGTCCGTCTGCGTGTACGCGTCCATCTCCTTGTCGCCGAGGCACTCGACGGGTTCACTGCGGGCCACGCCGCGCGGGTCGACGGCCACCATGTCGTAGCGGGCGCGGACCGGGGCCGGGTAGGCGAGGGCGGCGTACGCCTGGAGGTACTCGATCGCGGAGCCGCCGGGCCCGCCCGGGTTGACCAGGAGCGAGCCGATGCGCTTTCCGGGGCCCGTGGCCTTCTTGCGCGAGACGGCCAGCTTGATCTCGCCGCCGTCCGGCTTCATGTAGTCGAGGGGTGCCTTCATGGTCGAGCACTCGAAGCCGGGGACGCCGCACTCGCGCCACTTCAACTGCTGCGCGGAGTACGCCTCGAGGGCGTCCTGGGCCGAGGAGTCGAGGGAGGACTGGGCCGAGGGATCCGGTGAACTCCCCCCGGAACAGCCGGAGATGAGCAGCCCCGCCGCAAGGAGTGCGGCGGCGGTACGGGCGAGGGGGGCGTTGGTGCGCATCCACCGAGGGTAACCGTGCGATCGCTGTACGCAGTCGGACGGCCTCGTACGAGTGAAGCGGGGCCTCGGCGGTCGACTCGTGCTCAGCCCGCCCGCAGCGCCATCGTCATCGCCTCCACCGCGAGCAGCGGTGCCACATTGCGCTCCAGGGCCTCGCGGCAGGCCGAGATCGCCTCGATCCGGCGCAGGGTCGCCTCCGGTGAGGAGGAGCGGGCCAGGCGCTCCAGATGGTCGCGCTGGTCGACGTTGGAGAGGGCCACCTGGGAGCCCAACTGCAGGGCGAGCACGTCCCGGTAGAAGCCCGTGAGGTCGGTGAGCGCGAGGTCCAGGGTGTCGCGCTGCGTCCGCGTACGCCGGCGCTTCTGCCGGTCCTCCAGATCCTTCATCACACCCGCGGTGCCGCGCGGCATCCGCCCGCCCTGGCCGCCGCCGAGCGCCGTCTTGAGGTCCTCGGTCTCCTTGGTGTCGACTTCCTCGGCGAGCTGCTTGGCGTCCTCACCGGCCGAATCGATCAGCTCCTGGGCGGCCTTGAGACAGCCGCCGATATCGTCGACCCGCAGCGGCAGCTTGAGCACGGCGGCCCGCCGCTCACGCGCCCGCGGATCGGTCGCGAGCCGGCGCGCCCGGCCGATGTGCCCCTGGGTGGCCTGGGCGACGGCGGCCGCGACGGGCGGCTCGATGCCGTCACGCCGGACGAGGATGTCGGCGACGGCGGACACCGGCGGGGTGCGCAGGGTGAGGTGGCGGCAGCGGGAGCGGATCGTGGGCAGCACGTCTTCGAGCGAGGGCGCGCACAGCAGCCAGACCGTGCGCGGAGCGGGCTCCTCGACGGCCTTGAGCAGCACATTGCCGGCGCCTTCGGTGAGCCGGTCGGCGTCCTCAAGGACGATGACCTGCCAGCGGCCGCCGGCCGGGGACATCTGGGCACGCCGGACGAGGTCGCGGGTCTCCTTGACGCCGATGCTCAGCAGATCGGTGCGGACCACCTCCACATCCGCGTGCGTACCGACCAGGGCCGTGTGGCAGCCGTCGCAGAACCCGCAGCCCGGTGTGCCGCCGAGCGCGCGGTCCGGGCTCACGCACTGCAGCGCCGCGCCGAAGGCCCGCGCCGCGGTGGAGCGTCCCGAGCCGGGCGGTCCGGTGAAGAGCCACGCGTGCGTCATCTTCGAGCTCGACGGCAGCTCGGTCCTGGCGGCCGCCGCCGTCACATACGCGTCGGCATCCCCCCCGGCAGCCCCCCGCTGCGCGGTGACCCGGTCCTGACCCACCAGGTCGTCCCATACGGGCATGGGGTGCCGCCCTTCTGTTCATGCCGGGTCCGTGTACTGCTCATGCCGGGGCCGTGTACTGCGGTGCCCGAGCCCTGCCCGTCCATTGTGGGGCAGGGGACTGACAGTCCGGTCAGGTCAGCGCCGCCGACCCCGCCCGCCTTCGTCGTCATCGTGATCGCCGAGCAACTCGTCCGCGAGCGACGGCAGATCGTCGAGCGGGGTCTCCTCGGCCCAGTCCGAGCGCGGGCGGCGCCGCGGCGTGCCCGTCTCGTCGACCTGCGGGAGCTCCCGCGTACGGTCCTCGCCGCCGCCGGCCGGCCGCTCGTCGCGGAACAGGCCCGGCGGGACCCGGTCGGCCGGGCCCTCGGCCCGTGCGTCGCGGGGCGCGGGCGCGTCCTCACGTACCGGAGGAAGCACCGCGGTCTCATCGGCCGCACCGGGCTTCGGCAGCACGGCGGTCTCCTCGGCCGGGCTCACCGCGGGCGCCTTCGCCCGCTCCGCGGGGGGCGGGTGCTCCCGTACGGGCGGGAGGGCAGCCGGCTCATCGGCAGGCGGGGGCGGCGGCGACTGCGAAGGCGACTGCACGGGCGCGGGCGCGGGGATCGGCGTGGAGACCGTGGTCTCCTCCGTGCCCTTCACGATCGGCGTCGGCACGGTGGTCTCGGCGTCGGGCATGGCCGCCGCGGCCCCCGCCCCCCCGGCCGCGGGGGGCGGGGGCCCCGGCCCCCCCCCCCCCCCCGGCGCCTC
>NZ_JAEIMH010000041.1:0-41548 GCF_016464295.1 Streptomyces sp. N35
TCACAACCCATCAAGGCGAGCTCGGATCTGGGAACAGTACGCTCGCCGGACAGCCGGCCGGGGCGGCAGCGTGCCAGGGCCTGCAACAGGAAGAGAACCGTCATGGCCGCAGAAAGGGCCACGGGCACGTCGACCAGGGCACAGACCACCGTGAACGTGAGGACCGGCCACAACTCGCCGACCATCTGCCCCGGGTCGGCCGCTACATGACCGGCCGGGCGACCAGCTCGGTGTCAGGGCCCGGCGATGCCCGTCACCCATGCCGATGCCGATGCCGCCGCCGGCACCTCTAGTTCGAGCCGACCGACGCAGGCAGTCCACCTTCGACGAGTCCGTGCCCGCCGGCCGCGCCGCATGATGATCTTCCGGACCTGAACCGCAGGTCGCTCGAAGGGGGAGGTGGCCGCTGTGAGCGCTATCGGAGACGTGGAACCGGGCCAGGACACGGTTGCCGTGCAGCAGAACGGCGGTGTCCGCGAGCCAGTACGCCAGCCTCTGACGCCTGCGGGCCGGTGGGTCGTGGCGGCGGCCGTCGCGGTCGGCGCGGCCGTCTTCGTCCAAGGGCTGTATGCGGTGGCGACGCTGGGCAGGACCTGGCAGGTCGAGGCCTCGACCGACTTCGGCTCCGAGTACCTGCGCGAAGTACTCGCGTACTTCACCGTCCATGCGACGGCATCGGCCGCGGTCGCGTTCCTCGCCTGCACGACCACACTGGCTGCCCGGCCCGCCTCGCTCTGGCTACGCCCGCTCCCCCTGCTGACGCTGGGCGCACTCGTGGCAGCTCTCGCCGTCTCGCTGGTGATGCCCTATGTCTCCTGGTCCTCCATGGTGTTCCAGGCCAGCGACGATGCGACGCTGATGCGGGCGCTGTTCAACTGGCCCGAGCTGGTGGCCATTTCCGCCTTCCCGACCGCAGCCGCCGCCTGGACCCTGCTCCGCATGCGCCCGCACCTCGCCGGAGCGCCACAGCAATGACTGGTAGCCCGTCCCTGCCCCGCCGGCGCGCCGCGCTGTCAGCACTCCACCGCTGACCTGCTCGCCCAGGTCGAACGTGCCGAGGGGCACACGGGGATGCTGCCGACGCTACTCACAGCGCGGCCAAGCAGAGTGAGCACGGGCCTGTAGACGTGCGCGCTGCGTGACATTGGCAGGCAGTAGCAGGTGCAGTGCTACTGCCGCCGTCCCAGCGTTGTCCGTGCTCGGCGCGATGCTCGAAGTGCCCAGCGGCGCCCATCACCCCCGAGCCGATGACGCCGCCGGGCACTTCATCCCATGTCGGCCGAATCGCTGCCGCCCATTCAGCGATCGATTCCGTCACCAGGCAGCGGCGGCGTCCTCCCCCAGGGCAGAGAGGGCCACTCTCGTCCGGGCGAGATGGCCGCGACGGCTGAGGCTGCGTGCCCTGCTACAGCACCGTGCACCGCGAACGGAAGGCGTAGAACCGCATGCCCTCCCACCAGCAACGAGAGCGCAGACCGGGAGCCGATCCCCAGACCTTGGTCGCTCCGGCAGGCACACCCCCAACTGCCGGCGTGGCGGGGCGCTTTCACGCCGTGCGCCGTCTGATACTTACCGGCCTCGACACGGGTCTTCGTCTGCGCCGAGTGCACCCCTGGCCGATGGCCGCCGCAGTGCTCCTCGCCGCCCTGCTGCAGATGGCAGCGATGGCACTGCTCGCCGGAGCGGCCAATGGCACCGTGATCATCAGTCCGGGGATGCCTGCTCTGTGGCTGCTGATCACTACCGTGGCGCTGGTCGCCGGCCACCTGCTGTTGGGGGTGACCACCGTCAGACTGGCCCGTGTTCTCGGCGGGCAGGGCACACTCGAGCAAACGCCAACCGTACTCGCCCTGCTCGCTCCGCTGTGCTCGATACCCACCCTGGTCGCAGCCTGCTTCACTGCGCCGACCAGCACCGTCGGGCAAGTCGCCCACATCGGCAGCCTGCTGGTCCTGGCCCTTCTGCTCACCCGCTACGTCCAGTACACCCAGCTGCTCTCGCCCCATCGGGCATTCCTGGCCTGTTCACTCACGCTGATCGTCGAGAGCGAGCTCCTGCACGCCGGCCTTCGACACGCCACCACACCCTGGCAGCTCCTCGTTTGACTCCCGCCCGCTCCTGGTGCGTCGTCATTCGCAATGCTCCACAGCCCGCACTGGCCAGACGGCGTGCACGCTGCGTGACGTTGGCGAGGTCGCACGTGCAGCGCTACTTCGTCCGTTCCCAGCGCTGTCGGTGCACGGTGCGATGCTCGAATAGCCAGGTGGCGCCCATCTTTCAGAAGAAGATGCTGCCACCGGGCGCCTTTACTCTTCGGTAGTCCACTTTCGATGATTCCGTGTCCGCGGCATGGGCCGCATGCTGACCTTCCGGACCTGAGGGCAGGTAGTCGAAGCCGAAGAAGGGTGGCCGCTTTGAGTGCCATCGGAGACATAGAGGCGGGCCACGACACGGTCGCTGTCCTGCAAAACGGTGCTCACAGGCCCGTGAGCGTGCCTGGGGTACCTGCGCATCGGTGGCTCGCGATGGTGGCCGTCGCGGTCGGGACATCGGTGCTCGTCCAGGGCCTGTACGCGGTGTCGACCTTGGCATCCGCCTGGAACAGCACAGTCATCGAAGAGCTTGGAGGCGGATACATCCGCGACATCCTCCTGCTCTACGCGACCCGTGCCGCAGTAACCGCCGTGGTCACAGCCCTCGCATGTACTGCCGTGCTTGCTGCCCGGCCCGTCCTGTCCTGGCTGCATCCGTTCGCGCTCGTGTCGGCCGGAACCCTCGTGGCCGCCCTGGCTGTCTCACTGGTCTTCGCCTATGCGGTGTGGTGGACCGCGCTGGCGCTCCGCACGAGCGACGGTTCGCCCCTGATGCAGGCCCTGATCAACTGGCCCCAGTTGGTGGCCATGTCCCTCTTCCCCACCGCAGCCGCCGCCTGGACCCTGCTCCGGCCGCGTCGCAACGGATCCCACGACAATGACCGATAGCCCATTCGTGCCCCGCCGGGGCGGCACGCCTCGCTCTCAGGACGTGGCCGCTGATCTGCTCTCCCAGGTCACCCCCCTCCAAGACCTTCCCACGCCCCAGGAGATCGCCCGGCGGTACCAGATTCCGCTGCCGACCGCGCAGTTCGTACGTCGCACATTGAGCACTCTGCTCCGCCAAGCACGTCACATCGACGCAGAAGTGAACGCCGGTGCCGCGGTGGAGTCCACCGACGACGCGAACACGCAGGTACAGCAGGACGAGGCAGCGGCGCCCGCATACGGCGCGAACGCCAAGTGGCCGCACGTGGCGCGAAACCTGCGGCACAGGATCCTCACCGGCCAGTTGCGCGGCCGCCTGCCGACCCAAGTGGAATTGGCGGTTGAGTATCAAGTGTCGATCGGGACCGTGCGCGCAGCCACGCGGCAACTGGCTGGGGAAGGCCTGCTGCAGGTGCAACGCCGCCATGGCACCTGGATCCCGACACCTCAGCCCGCGGCCTCAACTACCCAACTCCCCCAGGATTCGTAGGACGCCGTTACCAGTCAGGCGCTTGCTCCAGTCGACGCCGCCACGGGCGCGGCAGACCACCCCGGATCCACACGGGCCCTGAGCGCGCCAGTGTCCGTCGCAGCCCCTGCGGACCGAATCCCCCATCGGAGGCATCTGTGTGGGCCGACGGTGTCGGCACGCAGAGGTTGTTCGCACCGCCCGACGCATCGCCGTGCTGCTCCGCTCACCCTCCGCGTATGAAAGATCAATTCCGTCACGCGGCCAATCGGCAGCACTCTGCAAGTACGCAGGTGGAACTCGTTGCGGGCGCCGCCAGGACACCACGAAGGGTGAGGAATGCGTTGGCTGGGCGAGAGATTTCCGTAGAGCTGCTCGAGCAATACGCCCTGCTGCTCGCCAACGTCGCACGTACCGGCAGGCGGCTCAGCCGTGACGAAATCCAGGCGCGGCGGAAGGTAGGCGAGCGGTCCGCCGACGCGGGCGACAGTCTGCGCACGCTGATCACTTCGCATCTCGCGGCCATCCGCGCCGCGTGGCCTCACGCCAATCACACGTCGGTCAACGCGGTGCTCGCCGCCGTGGAACAGGCTGTGGACGCCCTGGCCGAGGGCTATGAGAGAGCTCAGCGGCTTGCCGTACGCCAAGAAGAGGCAGACCGCCGGGAGTTCATCGACGACCTGCTGTACGGACGCAGCGACCTGGGGCGCCTGGCGGAGCGCGCTGGTCGGTTTGGCCTGCTCTTGTCTCTTGAGCACACGGTCGCAGTTGCGGAAGGTGCACAGTCCTACAGCGAGGCCCACCCGGTCGCCCGCCGGGTGGAAGCGGCACTGCACAGCCGTTTCGGCGTGCGCAGCATCCTGCTCACCACCAAGGACGGACGTCTCGTCTGCATCGCACCGGGTAATCAGCATGACGTCATCACGTACTTCGCACAGCAGGCCGAGGCAGCTGCCGGCTGCGGCCGTATCGCCATCGGCCGGCCGCACGCCGGTGCAGGCGGTGTCGTCCACTCCTATGAGGAAGCCCTCAACGCCCTTGATCTGGCTGCTCGTCTGCAGCTCGACGAACGCCTCCTGTACGCCGCCGACCTTCTGGTCTATCCCGTCCTGACCCGTGACCGGCAGGCCATGGCCGATCTGGTGCGTAGCGTCCTCGGTCCGCTGCGCCAGGCGCGCGGTGGGGCCGAACCACTGGTCGACACGCTTTCCGCGTACTTCGATGCCGGGTGCGTGGCAGCGGAAGCAGCCCGGCGTCTTTCGCTGAGTGCTCGAGCGCTCACCTATCGCCTGGAGCGGATCCACCAGCTCACCGGCTCCAACGCCGTCGACCCGCTGCACCGCTACACCCTGCAGACCGCGGTCATCGGGGCGCGACTGCTCGACTGGCCCTCACAGGAGCTCTGACCGGCGCGGTCCGCGTTTCAGAGCAGCATCAAAGGTGCGTAAAGATTGCCGGACATCGGCAATGACTGCTGCCGCTTCGGGATGAAAACGTTCACTTGTCCACGAGTTGTCTGGCAGAAGCAGGAAGGCGGATGGGATGGCATTGTTTCTTGGTCTCGGCATTGCGGGGATCATCCTTCTCGCTCTCTCACTTGTCCTTGACGGACTGCTTGAAGGGCTCTTGGACGGCGTACTGGGCGCACCCTTCGACGGCTGGCTCTCGCTGCCGGTCGTAGCCGGCTTTCTCTCGATGCTCGGCTTCGGAGGTGCGCTCACGTTGGGCACGACTGGCCTCGGTGCCGGGCCGGCCTCCGCTGTGGGCGCGGGTGCCGGAGCCTGCACGGGCTGGCTGGCTTGGAAAGCGAGCCGTGCCCTGATGCGTGACGACGGCACCGGCGCCCCATGCAGCGACGACCTCGTCGGCAGCGCGGGCTGTGTGGTCACCGCCATTCCCGCCGACGGATACGGCGAGGTCCTGCTCCAACTGGCGGGGCAACGTACGAAGTTCGCCGCCCGCAGCACGGCACCGGTAGCGCAGGGAACGGAGATCTGGGTGACGCAGGCGCTGTCGACCAGCTCGGTCGCGGTCCGCCCGTGCGTCTCTGACCAGCCCGGCTTCTAGCCGCATATCAGCGCATCCACACCAACCACCGCCCCTTAGAGAGGCAGAGAGGAATTCATTGTGAGTCCTGTACTCATGGCAGTCGCCGGAATCATTGTCCTCCTGGTCCTGTTGGCCCTCGTAGTCGTCACGCGCTACAAAGTCGCAGGGCCCAACGAGGCGTTCCTGATCACCGGCCGGCGCGGTCAGAAATCCGTCGACCCGATAACGGGCTCGATCAGCCATGACACCAGCGGGCAGAAGGTCATCGTCGGCGGCGGAGTCTTCGTGGTGCCGTTCGTCCAGCAGAGGTTCGTGATGGATCTCTCCAGCCGACACATCCCAGTCACCGTGCGGGGTGCGGTCACGTTGCGCGGGGTGAAGGTCAATCTCGACGGCGTCGCCATCGTGAAGGTTGGCGGCAGCGAGGACGCGATCCGGGCCGCCGCCCAGCGTTTCCTCACCCAGCAGGACGGCATCGTCTCCTTCACCCAGGAGGTCCTGTCCGGCGCACTGCGCTCGATCGTGGGCCGGATGTCGGTGGAGGACGTTATCCGTGACCGGGCGGCATTCGCTTCCCAGGTCGCCGAAGAGGCAGAGGCCAGCCTTTCCGGACAAGGCCTTGTCCTGGACACCTTCCAGATCCAGGACATCACCGCCGAAGGCTCCTATCTCGAGGACCTCGGCCGCCCTGAGGCCGCGAAGGCCAAGCAGGAGGCCGACACCGCCGAGGCGGAGGCCCGCCGGATCTCCGAACAGGCCCGGCTGCGCGCCGAGGAAGAGATAGCGGTCGCCCAACGCACGCTCTATCTGCGCCAGGCCGAGATCAAGGCCGAGACCGATGCGGCGGCAGCCCAGGCCAACGCGGCCGGTCCGCTGGCAGAGGCGGACCGCCAGCAGCAGATCCTCACCGAGCAGGAGAAGGTCGCCGAGCGCCAGGCGGCCCTGAAGGACCGGCAGTTGGACACCGAGGTGCGCAAGCCGGCCGACGCCGCCCGCTACCAGTCCGAGCAGGAGGCCGAGGCCAAGCGCGTCGCCCGCATCAAGCAGGCCGAAGCCGAGCGGGAGGCCGGCATCGCGGCCGCGCAGGCCGAGGCCGAGCGCGCCCGCCTGACCGGTGAGGGCGAGAAGCAACGCCGCTCCGCGCTGGCCGAGGCTGAGGCGATCGAGGGCCTCAAGCGTGGTGAGGCCGAGCGGTCCCGCCGCGCGGCGATCGCCGACGCGATACGCATCGAAGGTGACGCACAGGCCTCCGCGGTCCTGGCACAGGGAACAGCCGAGGCCGAGGCTATGCACAAGAAGGCGGACGCCTACGAGCGGTACGGCGAGGCCGCGCAACTGCAGATGCTCATCGAAGTCCTCCCGCAAATCGTGGCCAAGGCAGCCGAACCACTGTCTGCGGTGGACAAGTTGACAGTGATTTCGACGGATGGCGCGGGCCAGTTGCCACGCACGGTCGCGAACAACGTGGCTCAGGGGATCGAACTGCTCGCCTCGACCACAGGAGTCGATCTTGCCGAACTCCTGAACAACATCACAACCAGTAAGACCGCCACTCCGGTCCCGCAGTCCGTGCCGACACCGGCAAACGGGAAGATCGAGATCAACTGATCAGCATCGGCTCCGCAGGCCCCGGACAGCACTCCCGCCGTCCGGGGCCTGGAAACGCCGCCTCCATAGCGGCTGGCACGGCTGGGGTCGTACTCGGCGGTGCCGCTCGGGACTGGCCAGGATCCCGCCTGACCTGCGCGGTTGACCTTTGCCGCCCCCTCAATCAACCTTCGCTGCAGCTGACAACCTTCACCCGACCCAAACAGTTGTTCACGCCGGGAGAGTTGAGGAATTACCCTCCTCTCCCGGAAGGCTTCGATGTCCACTCAGGCCGCCACACACCAGGCTCCCCCAGGGACGCCTGCGTCCCGCTCCTGGCAGTCAGTCGTACGGCTGTCGCCGCTGGACTGGGTACGTGGTGCCGACCGTCGGCTCGTCGACGCCCTAACGGCACTGCTGGCTATTGCGCTCACCTCGCTCGCGGTGTTCGACCAGTACCGCACCGGCTTGGTGATGACCTACGGCTGGTCGGTTGCCATCGCAGTCCTCTGTTCCTTGCCTCTGCTGGTCCGGCGCCGCATGCCGGAGCTGGTCGCAGTGGCGAGTGTTGCCGCCACTCTTGCCACCGACGACAGCACGCCCCTGATCTTCAGCGCCTGGGCAGTCGCCCGCCACGCCAAGCGCAGGCGGATCACGCTGCTGGTCGTGATCGGACTGGGCTACTTCGCCACCCGTCCCTTGGTGGGCGACTCCCTTGTCTCGTACCAGGTCCTGTACCACCTAGGCGTCGACATCATCCTTCCCGCGGCGGTCGGTGACAGCCTGCGCCGCCAGGAAATGTTCAACACGCTGGTACGCCAACAAGTCCACCGAGTCCAGGGCTCAGTCGACCAGGCCGCCCGCTACGCCGTCCTGGAGGAGCGCACCCGCCTGGCGTTCGACATGCACGACGGTGTGGGCCACCAGGTCGCGGTCGTCACGCTCCAAGCACAGGCAGTCCGTGTCAACGCCAACGACCCCGTCAAAGTACGGGAGGGCGCCCAGGTCATCGAGGATGCCTCGCGTGCGGTCATGGCCGAACTGCGTGAAATCCTCGATATGCTCCGCAGCAACCCTGAAGATGGCGCGCTCCCCGCACGGTTGAGCAAGACGGACTACCACGCCTTCCTCAACTCCCTCGTGCGCAACATGAACGCGGTAGGCGTCGACGCCGAGTGCGCTGTCGTCGGCCAGCCGATCCCGCTCCCCCGGGAGACTCAGGCGATTCTCTACCGCATCGGCCAAGAGGGCCTGACCAACGCGGTCAAGTATGCACCGGGAGCCGCCATCCGCGTCCGGCTCGCTTTTCACCCCCACCGAGTCGACATAGCCATCGAGAACGGTCGCCCAACGGACAAGAACCCCTCCTTGGGCGGCGGCGGCGTGGGACTCGAAGGACTGACTGCACGCGTACAGGATCAGGGCGGCCAGCTGCAGGCCTCGCCCACTCGGAATGGCGGATTTCTACTGCAGGCCCAGATTCCGATAGAAACGCTGAAATAGAGACCGCAGTGCGCATTATTGGAAATACTTAGAGATATCTCAAGATTTCACCAAGCGGGCAATATGGAGTGCATTTCTCGCGATCTCACATCCACCCCATTGCGCATTTCAATACTTAGGTATTAAAAAGCAGCAACCATTGATAGGGACTGTCAACCTTCGACGTCCCCAGTTCAGCCATGGGCTCCGTAGCGTTTGTCGGGACGTAGAGGATTCGCCTCAGTGCACTGCCCGCACTCACCCTCGAAGGTTCCCCATGTTCCCCCTTGCACGGCGCCGCCCTGCTGTAGATATCCGGACGGTACGCGTGGACCGCTCCGCCCGGTTCCTCGCGCAGATCCGCGTTGTGCGCCAGGCGACGTCCGGCAGTCTCAACCAACCCCAGCTAGCCGGCACTGAACTCGATTCCAGGCAGATTTGCGCCTCGCGTGCCAGATTTCCTTCTTTCCCAACAGTTCCCGAAAGGAGCAGCCGTGATTAAGCGACTGAGCTGCCATCTCAAACTGGAGCGGGACTGGAATCTGGCGACGTTGACCCTTCTGCTGCTCAGCTTTCCGGCGATGATCGTCGGATTCGCGGCCGGTTCCGGTGTGTTCATCGCCGCTCTTGCCATCAACATCGCTGCGGAACTCGTGCTGCAGCTCAGTGAGCGAAAGACGGTCCGGCTGCTCGGCAGGTTCCACTTGGACACCTCTATGCGCATCGCGATCCGCCAGGCGCTCCTCGTAGTCTTCGTGGCCACTGCAGACAGGGTAGGACTGCTGGAATCCGTGGGGGTCACTCTCGTGGCACTCCACCTCCTGCGCCTTCTGCACCACTTCGGATGTCTGGTCATCGGGAGGGGCAGACGGCTGCCGCTGACCGTGCGCAATCTGAACCTCCGGGCGCTCGACGTACCCGCTCCCGCCGCCCGTTTCCTGACACGCAATCACAATCAGAAACTGCTGCAGCTGGACATCCTCGTCGCCGCAGGCGTCGCCGGTGTACTGCTCACCGGAAACCTGATCTGGACCGTGATCGGTTCGATACTCGCGCTCACGGCCGCGATCACCGCCTTGTGCGAACTGGCGCCCACCGTCGTGCGCTGCCGGGCTCGCCAGGACCCCGCTGCCGTCATCGCCGAAGTCAACCGGCAGCTGGCCGACTACCAGCCGCAGGTGGTTCTGTACTTCAGCTTCGCGGCGATCAGCCGAAACTTCATGTATCAGGTCAACAGCTGGATCGAGACGCTCGAGCAACTCGACAAGCGGCCCCTCATCGTGCTGCGCGAGCGCGGAACACTCGCCCAGCTCGGCTACACGCGGCTACCGGTGGTCTGCGTGCCCAAGGCAGACGATCTGGCACGCCTGGAGCTCCCCGAGGTCCGCGTCGTGCTTTATCCGGGCAACGCGGGCAAGAACGTGCACATGCTGCAGCGCGCCGAGGCGAAGCATGTATTCATCGGCCATGGCGACAGCGACAAGGCTGCCAGCAGCAACCGCGTCAGCAAGGTGTACGACGAGATCTGGGTGGCCGGTCAAGCAGGACGTGACCGGTACGAGCGGATCAGCCACGCGGTCGACCACCGCACCATCGTCGAAGTCGGACGTCCGCAGCTGGCTGCAGTGGCACCGCGGGACATTCCGCGATCGGTCGGTGTGCCGACCGTGCTGTACGCACCCACCTGGGAGGGCTGGACTGATGAACAGAGCCACACGTCACTGACCCAGCTGGGCGAGACGATCGTGCGGCAGCTACTGGCCAGTCCCACTCCCCTGCGCGTGCTCTATAAGCCGCATCCGCTCATTGGCAGCCGGTCTCCCGAAGTCGCGGCAGTGCACCGACGCATCGTCAAGATGCTCGCCGAGGCCAATGAGCGCCAGGGGCTGGCAGCCCTCCGTAGCAGGGGTGGCTCACGCCCGCTCCAGGACATTGAGCAGCGTATGGACCGAGTGCTCCAGTCGATGAAGCTCGGTCTCTACGGTGACTGGCCCACGGAGCGGCACCAACGCGCGAATCCCGAGCAGGCCGGCTGGAACGAGCTGAACCAGGCATGGCACCGCCACTACTGGCTCCAGCAGGGCCCTTCCCGGCATGTCGTCATCGAGGGGCAACTGCCCCATCTCTACGACTGCTTCAACGAGTCCGACCTGCTGATCAGCGACGTGTCAAGCGTCGTCTCCGACTTCGTCGGGAGCGAGAAGCCCTATGTGGTCGCGAACTCCACGGACTTGAGCGATACGGAGTTCCGCTCGCTCTTCCCTGTTGCAGCCGCCGCATTCGTGATCAGTCCCGCTGACGACTCGCTCGGCGAGGCACTCGAGTCCATCCGCCACCCGGACGACGACCCCCTGCTCAAGGCACGGACCGATCTGAGGCAACACCTGCTCGGCCCCGACCTGCCGTCCGCCGTGGACCGGTTCAACGCCGCCGTGAACTCCCTGTATCTCCGTGGTCTCGACGATGCCCCGACGACCGCCCCGCTCTCGAAGGAAAGCCATGTCTGACACCACGCGCCCCAGCCGCACCACCGCCGTCATCCTCGCCGGCGGAACCGGGACCCGAGTGGGCCTCGCCATCCCCAAGCAGCTCCTGAAGATCGCCGGCAAGTCCGTGATCGAGCACACCCTCCAGATCTTCGAGGAGGCACCGGGCGTGGACGACGTGATCGTGCTGATGACCCCCGGCTTCGTCAAGGACGTCGAGGAGATCGTAGCCAACTCGGGGCTCTCCAAGGTCCGCGCGGTTCTGGCAGGAGGCTGCGACCGCAACGCCACGACCAAGATCGCCATCGATGCCGTGGGGGCCAATCTGGCCGAGGGTGAGGACCCGAAGATCCTCTTCCACGACGCCGTGCGCCCGCTGCTCTCTCAGCGTGTGATCGCCGACTGCGTGGCGGCGCTGGACAAGTACGAGGCTGTGGATGTCGCCATCCCGTCCGCAGACACGATCGTCGTCACCCGTACCCATGGCGACGCCGGCGAGTTCATCACCGAGATCCCGGACCGGTCCCGGCTGCGGCGCGGCCAGACGCCGCAGGCGTTCCGCTACGACACCATCCGGCGGGCCTATCAGATGGCCGATCAGGATCCGAACTTCCAGGCCACGGACGACTGCGCGGTCGTGCTGCACCACTTGCCCGACGTGCCGATCCACATCGTCGAGGGCGACGAGTACAACATGAAGATCACCCAGCCTGTCGACGTCTTCATCGCGGACAAGCTCTTTCAGCTCGCCTCGCACACGCCGCCGGAGCACGCCGACGACGACACCTACCGAGACCTGCTCCGCAACAAGGTGATCGTCATCTTCGGTGCCAGCTACGGCATCGGAGCGGACATCGCCGACATCGCGACGAAGTACGGCGCCACGGTGCACGCGTACAGCCGTTCCGGCACCGGAACCCACGTGGAGATACCGGAGCATGTGGAGAAGGCCCTCGCCGACGCCCACGTCCAGTCCGGGCGCATCGACTACGTCGTCAACACCGCAGGCGTACTCCGTATCGGCAAGCTGGCCGAGACCGACCGAGAGAAGATCCGCGAGGCGACCCTGGTCAACTACCTCGCCCCGGTACACATCGCCCGTTACGCCCACCAGTATCTGGCCGAATCCAAGGGCCAGTTGCTGCTGTACACCTCCAGCAGCTACACCCGGGGCCGCGCCCAGTACAGCCTGTACTCCTCTGCCAAGGCAGCCACCGTCAACCTCACCCAGGCACTGGCCGACGAGTGGGCCCAGGACAGCATCCGCGTCAATTGCATCAACCCGGAGCGCACCCGCACCCCGATGCGCACCCAGGCCTTTGGAGACGAGCCGGCCGACTCCCTGCTCACCTCCGAGGCCGTCGCGCAGACCTCACTCGACGTGCTGCTCTCGCCCCTCACCGGCCACGTCATCGACGTACGCCGCCAGGACCCGACCCGAAGCGCCACCGCGGCCACGGACTTCTACGCATCTCTGGTCGCGGGCCTCGCCTCGGACCGCAACGACGTCTGAGACCCGCCCCGCCACCTGCAGCGAGCGCTGCATCCACGGACCAGCGAGAAATCCGCATGCCCAAGCAACCCATGAACCGCCCCCACCGCCTCACCAAGGCCGTCATCCCCGCTGCCGGCCTCGGTATCCGCTTCCTGCCTGCGACCAAGGCAACTCCCAAGGAAATGCTGCCGGTTGTCGACAAGCCGGCGATCCAGTACGTGGTCGAGGAAGCCGTCGCCGCAGGACTCGACGACGTACTCATGGTCACCGGACGCAACAAGTACGCCGTTGAAGACCACTTCGACCGTAACCACGAGCTCGAGACGACCCTCAGCCACAACGATGACGACGAGAAGCTCGCCCGGGTCCAGGAATCCAGCGCCCTGGCCGCCATCCACTACGTCCGCCAGGGTGACCCACACGGCCTGGGCCACGCCGTCCTGTGCGCTGCCCCACACGTAGGCCGGGAGCCGTTCGCCGTACTGCTCGGAGACGACCTCATCCATCCGCGGGACCCCCTGCTAGCCCGCATGATCGAGGTCCAGGAGCAGCACGGCGGTAGCGTCATCGCCCTGATGGAAGTCGATCCGTCGCGGATCCATCTCTACGGCTGCGCTGCCGTTGAGACCACCGCCGAGGACGACGTGGTCAGGGTCAGCAACCTGGTGGAGAAGCCAACCGCCGCCGAGGCACCCAGCAACTACGCCATCATCGGCCGCTACATCCTGACCCCTGCGGTCTTCGACGTCCTGCGCACGACCGAACCCGGCAAGGACGGCGAGATCCAGCTCACCGACGCACTCAAGCGACTCGCGGTCGGCGACGGCAGCCCGGTGCACGGCGTGGTCTTCAACGGCCGCCGCTACAACACCGGCAACCGCAGCGACTACCTGCGCGCCATCGTCACCCTCGCGTGCCAACGGGAGGACCTCGGGCCGGACTTCAGGACATGGCTGCGCAGTCACGTCGACGGACTCGCCGCAACCGAGCCCGCAGCCTGACGCCCTCGTCCCGCACCTCACCCCTCCCACCCAGCCCATCGGCGCGACTCCGAAAGCCCCTGCCATGTCCCGCATCTCCCGTAAGAAGGACGCCGCGACAGCGCGGCGTCGACGCAGAAGCCGACGCGTACTCATAGGCGCACTGACCCTGTTGGTGGTGGGTGTGGCGGCTATCGCAGGCACCCTCTGGTGGGCCGTGAACCACTACACCGGCCGGGTGGACCGTATCCCCAACGTCTTCCCCAGCAACGTGCCGGCCGACGCCAAGCCCGATCCCGGCAAGGGCGGACAGACCTTCCTCCTGGTCGGCCTCGACGCGCGTTCCGACCTCCCGACGACGGGCAAGGACGCCAAGGCCGCTCAGTGGAAGCCCGGTGCCCAGCGCAGCGACACGATGATGCTGGTGCATCTGCCCGCCGACAACTCCAGTGCCTACGTCATCTCACTGCCCCGTGACTCCTGGGTCCCCGTACCCGGACACGGCAAGGCGAAGCTCAACGCCGCGTTCTCCTGGGGCGGTCCGCCCCTGCTGATCGACACCGTGCAGCGACTGACCAAGGTGGAGATCGACCACCTCGCGGTCATCGACTGGAACGGCTTCAAGAAGCTCACCGATTCCGTCGGTGGAGTCGACCTCTCCGTGAACGGCGTCAAGGAGCACATGAGTGGGGACGAAGCGCTGAAGTACGTGCGCGAACGGAAGAACCTGCCGCGCGGCGACCTCGACCGCACGCTGCGCCAGCAGAACTACCTGCGGGCCGTGCTGTCCAAGACGCTCTCCTCGGGCTCGCTCACCAACCCGCTCAAGACCAAGGAGCTCCTCGACCGGGTGACGGAAACGGTGAGCGTCGACGACCGGTTCTCCGACGGCGAACTCCGCGATCTGGCCTGGAACATGCGCAGCCTGCGGACCAGCGACATGGTGTTCATGAACGCCCCTGTCTCGGGTACCGGCATGGTCGAAGGACAGTCCGTGGTGCACCTGGACAAGAGCAAGTCCACCATGCTCTGGAAGGCGATCAACGCCGACACCGTGGACGACTACGTCGCCAACAACGATGTCGACCGGCTGGGCGCCAATCCCCGCTGATCCCCCTCGCCAGAACGTTGGGGTTGGATCAAACCCGCGAAGTGGCCGACTCCCACGGCGGAGCCCTCAGTGATCCCTTGAGCCGTCGCCGTAGCCGCCAACGCCCTTGCAGGGGTTCTGCGACGCTGCCGATCAGTCTGATCGGCAGCGGATGTGGCCGACACGACGACGAGGCCGAGGACAAACGAGAGTGGCCCGTGTTCAGCAGCCGGATCGCGACAAAGACGGTGAGCGTCGTTGCGACGAGCATGAGCTAGAGGAGCCACGAGAATCCGGCTTGCGTTCCGCACTCCTCGGCGATTACCTGACGCAGCATCGGAGGTGGGCGGGACACAGCCGTATGGACTCCTTCCCACCAACAAACCAGCGCTGTCACGCAATTGAATGCCAGAACGTTGAGGACGTTCGCTGGGCCCGGCGCGCACGGCCCCTCACAGTATGCCCATGCCTTCCACCACACCCGCCGAAGGCCGGCCGGCTTCGTTCAGGAGGCTGCGAGTACTCACGAACGAGCAAGCCGTGTAGTCAGCCAGGCCTTGGACCGTGGCTCCGACTTCATGACCTCTCTGAAGGTCCTCTACGAAGCAAACCCGTTCCGATCCACTCGGCCTTGGACTCCGTCGCCCAATGCGCCAATCGGGAACCGGACCTACTGCCCCTTCCCCTCGAAGTAATTGGCCCGTCGGCGCATCCTGCACCAGCTGAGACAGATACGGGGTGCGCGGCCGGCGAGCCCGCCGAGGAGGGTGCTCTCTAAACACCGTGAGCGACGACTTCTCTCACATTCATACACTCTTGACGGAAGTCTATAAGAGCCTTCACAGAAGGTTGTTGGAACTGTCAACTTTGGTCCAATGATCTCCTCAACCAAAGTGCGTCGAGTGGCATGGAGTCAGCGTGCGTTCAGATCCAACAGAAGGCATCTCAATCCTCTCGGCATTGATCTGGCAGGCATATTGAAGGCGTTCAACCGAGCCCTACTCACGATGGATCTGACGGCATCGGCCCTGAGCATTCGCTGGCTCGATGAGGGCGCTGCGGCCCCAATCAACCATCACTGGCAGCGAATCGACCTTCGTTTCTGCAAGTCATACATCTCACGGGTAGCAGGCCACCGCCACGTGAGACTGTTGCAAAGCAATCTGATGCGGAGGTGCCCTCACGGACCGCCACCCAGGTCACCCTCTCAGCAATTCAGATCCAGGATAAATCCGCTGCGCGCGGCCCTCTGCCTCGCCGCCCGCCCCACACTTCAGGCTCGATGAATGCGGCCTGGCGTCATTAGGAGATTCACATGGCAGTCACTCAAATTGTTCGGCGTCGATTGGTCACCAGTGCCATTCTCGTTGCCCTGACAGCCGGCGGTGCGGCTACTCTTGCGCCGATCGCAACCGCCGGCGAGGCTCAGGCCAAGTCTGGTACCACCGGCGCTCAGGTAGCAGAAAAGGAGACGAAGGCTACGCAAACGCGTGCCGGGAAGCCCACCACTCCCGCCGTGCGGGTGGACTTGGGCATCGTCTACTCCAAGGCCACTGCGGATAGTGGCCGCAGCCTGACCTCCAACGGTGAAGGCAAGGGCGTCACGGTTGCAATCTCCAATGGCGCGCCCAATCAGCTGTGGGTTCTCGAAAAGTCTGGCCTCCTGTACTCCAAGGCCACCGCAGATAGCGGCCGCAGCCTGACCTCCAACGGTGAAGGCAAGGACGCCACGGTTGCAATCGCCAATAGCGCACCCAATCAGCTGTGGGTTCTCGACAGGTCTGGCCTCCTGTACTCCAAGGCCACCGCGGATAACGGCCGCAGCCTGACCTCCAACGGTGAAGGCAAGGCCGCCACGGTTGAATTCGCCGCTGGCACGCCCAATCAGCTGTGGGCTACTGGAGCGACGGCCCCCAAGGCGGTAGCCGACACTGCTACCACCACCGCCGGCAAGGCGGTCACGCTGGATATTCTGAACAACGATGATTCCGGGTCCGCGACCGGTGTGGACATCACCACCACCAACCCCGGTAACGGAACCATCACCCGCTCGGGCGGGAAGGTCACCTACACCCCGAAGGACGGTTTCACTGGCACCGACACCTTCAGGTACACCATCACCAACGCCGCTGGCCAGGCGTCGTCCGCCATCGTTACCGTCACCGTCGAGGCTGGCTTGGTGGATGGTCCGGCGATTACGTCGCCGGCTAAGGATGGCGCCAAGGTCGGTTCGTCGTTCCGGATTGAGGGCACCTCGAAGCGTGCTGACGGCGTGACTCACGTGGCGTTGTACCGTGATGATGAGGACGAGCCGTACGCCACGGTGCGTACCAACGCCACGACTGGTGCGTGGTGGCTGGTGGCTGGCTCCAACACGGGCTGGACTTCGGGTAACCACTCGGTGCGCGCCGTGGGTCTTGACGCAGACGGCAAGGCCATCTCCCAGGAGACCACTCGTACGTTCAGTGTTGCGGCCAGCCCTGTGATCACCACGCCCGGCAACGGTGCCACGGTGGGTATGTCGTTCCGTGTTGAGGGCACCTCGGAACGCGGCGACGGCGTCGCCAAGATCAACCTCTACCGTGACAACGAGACGGAGCCCTACGCCACCGTCCGCACCAACGCCACCACCGGCAACTGGTGGCTCGTCGCCGGCTCCAACACCGGCTGGACCTCCGGTGCACACTCCGTCACCGCCGTAGGCGTCAACTCGGACGGCGATGAAATCACCGGCAAGACCAAGCGCAACTTCACCGTCGCGGCCGCCGGCCCGGTGATCACCTCCCCGTCCGAGAATGGCCAGGTCGGTTCGTCGTTCCGCATCGAGGGCACCTCGAAGCGCGCTGATGGCGTCACCAACATCGAGCTCTACCGCGACAACGAGACGGAGCCCTACGCCAACGTCCGCACCAACGCCACCACCGGCAACTGGTGGCTCGTCGCCGGCTCCAACACCGGCTGGACCTCCGGCAACCACTCCGTCACCGCAGTCGGCGTGAACGCAGACGGCAAGCAGGTCACCGAAAAGACCAAGCTCAACTTCGAGGTCAACTAACACCCCCGAGGCATCTGCCTCAACCAGGCATAGCCTGACTGGCAACCAGCCAGTCGGGCTATGCCCATTCGTGTGGGGGATGCAGGCATGAAGTCGGCGGCTGGCCAACGGAGATCAGTTCGTGGGCATCGAACAATGGTTGGCCATCCACAAGTCAACCATCGCGCCGGACTGTCCTCCATCGGCAGTGGAGACACGGCCGCCCGTCCGCTGATGCTGGTAGCTCGGACCCTGTCAGCCACCACGACTGAGACCGGCTAATCACCGAGTCTCGCTCTCCCCTCCCGGTGCACTCCTGCCACCGGCCACTGCCCCCTGGAGGAGCGTCTCTATGCGGATCTTCATCGCCGGTGACTCCACCACCGTGTCGTGGTCGGTCAGCTATCTCCCGATGGCGGGCTGGGGACAGGCTCTGCCCCTGTTCTTCTCGCCTGACGTAGAGATCGTGAACTGCGGGCGTTCCAAGGCCAGTTCCAAGAGCTTTCTCGACCGCGGAAGGCTGCAGTGGATCGTCGACTCGCTGATGCCCGGTGACTACTTCCTGATCTGCTTCGGTCACATCGACCGGCGTGATCCGTCGAAGCATCCCGGCCTCGCGGCGCCCGCCTTCTCGCTGTACCAGGACTACCTCCGGACGTACATCGACGCGACACGGTCGAAGCAGGCCCATCCCGTCCTGGTGACCTCGTACGAGAACCGGACCGTGGACGCCCAGGGCAATCTCCGCCGCACTCTGGTCCCGTACCCGATGGCCATGCGCGAAGTGGCTCAGGAGAGCTTCACACCGTTGATCGATCTGCACCGGCAGTCCACGCTCTGGTGGGAAGAACTCGGCCCCCGGGGAACCGAGGAGCTCTTCGTCCACCTGCAGGCCGGCGAAGATCCGCTCGGCAGTGTCCCGCAGACCGACAACACCCATGTGCGTGCGCCCGGCGCCATCGAGTGCGCCCGCTATGTGGCGCGCTCGCTGCTCGAGCAGGGCGTTGTGCCCGCCCACCGCTTCGGTGATCTCGAGCGCGATGACTTTGACGTACGGGAGCTGGCCTGGCTCCCCGAAGAAGCCTTCGACACCCGGGTCAGGAGCCGCGTCTCCAAGGCGGCCGCGCGCCCTCTCGGCTATGCCTTCCCGTCCTCCTACCAGCAAAGTACCGCCTGATCATGCACCTGCTATCCCGAGCCGCCGTACGCCCCTCCCCCAAGCATCCCGGTGGGGCCGAAGTCCGCCTGTCCACCGATCACCCGCCGCACGCCCCACTGCTCCCCGGTGACACCGTCACACTGCGGATCCTCGCAACCACGGGCGACGAGGCGCGCGAGGCGTACGGCTACCTTTCGGTCAGCAGTTTCGATGCTGTGGCCGCCGTCATCTCGACGGATGGTGCGGAGTACGTCGATGGCGGGCGTCTGTTGCGCGTGCGCCCTCCCGTACTTCATGGATCCACACCTTCGGTCCGACTCCAGGTCCGCGGCCAGGGCGCTGCTCCCGTACTGCTCCCCCGTGTAGCGGCCGCCGCTGTGGATGCATCCGGCAAGGAGACACGGTCGTCGTTCCTGGCGGACACGGGTATTCGAGTCCACGGATTCCGAGCTCCGGGACGGCGGGTGCTGTGTCGGCCGGACCACTCTGCATTCGTCGGCCTTATGGACGGTGCGTCGGGCGGGGCGCAGCTCACAGCGATCTCAGCAGCTCGCTTCGGCACTGTCAGACCTCACGTCGACGGATCGGTCGAATACACGCCGGCGCATGGGTTCACCGGCTACGACCTCTTCTCCTACTCGCTCCGGGACCGGTTCGGGCAGGAATCAACGGCTCCGGTGACCGTGTACGTTGGTGATCTCACCACCACACCGGGACTGCTCACTCCGCCCACCGCCGACGGCACCGGCACCACAACGCCCTCGGCTTGGCGGGCGGCCAACGTCACCGGTGACCTGCCGTGGCCGGACGTCCCCGTCGTCCATGCACCGCCTGTGATCGACACCCCGACCGATCGGAGCCGCACCGGCGCCAAGGTCAGGTTTATCGGTCGCTGCGAGCCAGGCGTCGAACGCGTCCTCATCGAGGAGAACGGGCGCCGCCTCAAGGAGGCGTGGACCGACAGCGAGGGCCACTGGAAGTACACCGCCTCCGAAGAATGGTCGCCGGGCACCCATCGGATCACGGTGGAGGCGCGGAGCATGGCCGGGAAATCACACCCTGCCAGCGTCGAGTTCGAGGTCCTGCCGGGTGTTGCGGTCCCGGCGCCCGGAGAGACGGTCAACGGGGACGTACGTATCTCCGGCACCGCCCCGGTCGGCAGCACGCAGGTCGTTCTGCACCTGGACGGAGAACCGTATGCCCAGGTCAAGGTCGGCTCCAACGGCCGCTGGTGGCTGCGTCGACCCGACGACATGCCGCCGATGACGGCAGGCCGTCACCTGCTGACGGCCACGACCGTTACCGGATCCATCAAGACACCACTCTCCGAAGTGGCGTTCAATGTCGCGGACACCGACACCGCGCCCCGGATACGCGTGCCGGCCCCCGGCGCGATCGTAGGACCGCGTCCCGTCGTCTACGGCACTGCTCCGGGAGCCGCATCAGTGCGGCTGCTGGTCAACGGCACCGACTACGCGCAAGTCCGTGTCGGGAAGAGCGGCAGCTGGTGGCTGCGTCTCAAGCGCGAACTCGCCGACTGGCAGCCGGGAACGCACCGTGTCACCGCGGTCGCGCAGTACGGCGACGGCGGTACCGCCGAATCCGTCCCCATTGATTTCACGGTGCGCGCCACCCCTGGAACGGCAAGCCTGGAGAGTCCGGCATCAGGGTCCGTCGTCGGATCGTGGCCGCGTCTGCACGGTCGGGGACCCGATGCGTCCAACCGCATCCGGATCCTCCGCAATGGTGTGCCGTATGACGAGGTCGCCATCGCGCCGGACGGCTCATGGAACTGCGAGGCGCAGGAGAACTGGCCGCCGGGCCGGCACGAAGTGACCCTGACCGTCATCGGGCCCGGCGGTTCGTCCGAGCCCTTCCGGGTGGAGTTCCAGGTCGCCCACCACTGACGACAACAGTCCGCGCACGAAGGCTGCAGCCGATGAACGGTTGCAGCCTTCGTCGTATGCGACAGCCGATCCCAAACGATTCCGGCGCCTCACCCGCACTGTTCAACCAGAACCCCTGGCCTCGCATGTACCTGTCGGGTCGCACGTGCGGAAAGCACAGGGCCCGGCCGGTCAGTCGCCGGTCGGGCCCTGCTGTGTGACGAGTTTGCGTCAGTCATCTTCCTGTGTAGGTATCGGATTCGAAGACGCGGCCGGAAGTGGACAGCTCGAGCCGTGCCGCGATCTGCGGTCGCCGAAAACGACTGACATCACCGACCCTGACCACGGCCGTGAACGCCGGCCAACCGGCCACATTCTTCTCCGGCCCGGCGGCCTCGGGGACCGGATCGTCGGACCAAGGCAGTGTCAGCCGCACGTGGGACGTGTGGTCGTCACCGTTGCCATCCGTCACGCGCAGGACCACGTCGTCCGATCCAACGCCGACGACGCCCACACGTCCGCGGACGACGATGTCCTCCCGGTTACGAGGGTGTCGCCTCACATCAGAGATCAACAGCTGGTTGTGCGGCGTGAAGAAATTGCCTTCGGCATCGATGGCCGCGTACCCGTGCTTGGTGAGATACGGCGTGACGAGGTGGAAGTCCTCACGCCCCCCGGTCATCGCCCGTACCCGCCACAGCTCTTGCAAGGACAGAGCCTTCGCACCCCGCAGTCGCGCATCAAGCTGGACGCCGGGCGCGGTCAGGCGTACGAATGCGTCCCACACCCCGTAGGGAAGGGGATGTCCCTTGAACGCAGTCATCGGATCGAGTGACGCCGCGAAGCCGACCTTCGCTGCGACACCAGGCGCCGCAACCTCGCTGAGAGCCGGCATCGGTACAGGCTCCTCACGAGTAGGCACCAACACCTCGTCCCCGGACTGCCGGCAACGCAGGACGACCTGTGGCTGGACATCGCGGCCGTGAAAGTTCTCAATCCAGCCCGCGCCCTGAAAGTGCAGCGCATCACCTGCCCAACGCTGCTCGGTGAGAAGACCGCGCGCGGTGGGGCCGCGAAACGTACCGCCTACATCGACCGCGAACTTGTTGCCCTTCGTACGGTACGGAGACACGGTGGCACCAGTGACACCCTGCGCCCTACTGGCCGGCATCTCCCAGCCCGCGCGGCGCGGCGGAACCAAACGAGTCTCCTTGATGACGCCTTGGGTCTGCACGCTGAGCCACAGGTCCCAGATTCCGGCGCGGAGTGGTTCGCCATCTGCGATGGAGTCGAAGTCAAGGGCCGCTTGCCAGCCTGCGTTTCCGAACTCGTACACACCGCGCCCGCGCTCTTCTGTGAGCTGCGGGCTCGCCGTGTGCAGCAGTGGCACCGTCCAGGAACCATTTCCGTGACGCTCACGCAGGACAAGTACGGTCGAGACGCCGCGGGTGTCGACTCTGTCGATGTATCCGAAGCCGGATACGGCCAGCGTGCCGTCGGGGGCCCACCGGACGTCGGTGACCTCATGGCGCATCTTCAGCCGATCCGTCACATCGAAGATGGCATCCGGTATACGAGCTTCCGGGTCCCGGAAGAACGGGTAGGGCCGCAACACCCGGCCGACCTCGACGAGGTCCTTCAGATCGTCTGGCTGCTTGTAGCGTGCGAGGATCTCCAGCTCGGGGAGCTTGCCGTTCAAGAAGCAGTACAGCCTCAGCCAGCTCAGCGCCGGCAGATGCGCGGCCATGGCATCTTCCCAGTATGTGTCGCACAGCGCCTTGGCAAGACGGTAGGTCTCCTGGCGGAATGCCTCGTCGACAGTATTCGACTTGACGACGATCAGTACGGTCTTGTCGATGATCGCGCGGAAGTGGCGCGCGAGTAGTATGCGGCGCTTGTCCGGATCCGTGACGCGCTCCGAAATGAGCGCCATGACCCGCTCGATGTGTGCGACGCGCTCGTACGGCGTCTTCTCACGGCGGGTCAGCTGCTGGCCGTCCTCCCTGCGACGGGCGTAATAACAGTCATAATCACCCACCACGGAAATCGCCGTGGCCGCAAGGAAAATCTCTGTGCAGAAGATCTGGTCCTCGCCCAGCCAAAGGTCCTCGGCGAATCGAATCTTGTTGGCCTCGATCAGGCTACGCCGAACCAATTTCTGCGGACCGAGAGAGCGATATATCTCAGACTTGTAGAGATCTGCTCGCTTGGCATGCTTGAAGGCCAGTTCAGACACGCCACGGCCGAGTCCGACCATCTTTCCGAGCACCACATCGCTTTGCTGCTCCTCGGCCATGGCCACGAGCCGTTCTAGAGCCTCAGGGCCGATATAGTCGTCGGCATCGAGTATGTAGACGTAGCGCCCGCGAGCGACGTCAAACCCCTTATTGCGCGGCTGGCTCGGACCGCCGGAGTTTTCCTGATGCAGGACCCGCAGTTGCGGCACACGTTCCGCGATTCGATCCAGCTCTGCTCCGCTGCCGTCCGTCGAACCATCGTTCACGGCGATTATCTCGATATTTTCGATGCCTATAGTTTGACGTTGCAGAGAATCAATGCATTCGACAATGTACGGCATCGCGTTATATACCGCGACAATGACAGAGACCATAGGGCCGGTGCCGGGATTGGCGTTTCGGGTAGCAGACAGCATGAACGGAGTCCTTCGGGCAGGCATGGCGAACTCGGGCAGGCTTCAAGGATATGGATAGCGGGAGCGCCGCAACAGCATCGAAGGTTGACACTCTTGCCGCCAAAGTCGGTTGTTGCCACACGGGACGCAGCACACTGCTGCTGCGCAGCGCGGACCTGTCGAATGGACGAACCCCCTGCACTCCGCGATGGTCCTCGACCTCACCCACTCAATTGCGCAGGGGAACCGGAGAGGGACGCCACAATCCCCTTTCTGTCAATACTAATAGCGCGAAGTCTCATATCGCCAAACGTTCACAATTTGCAATTTTCACGGATCGAATAAAGTCATCATCCATGGTTTACAGAAGTCAACTTTTGACTCATTGGCAAGAAGCCGTGGGGCGCTACGGTTGTTAGGTTGCAGCAGACGGCTGCCGTCGCGGTATCGCGCATCCCTTACATGCCCAAGCGACCCTAGCGCTAATGATTAGGCAAGGAACGATGACCAGTACTCAGCACCCTGTGAGCAGGCGGGTATCAGGCGACCATCTGTTCCTGACGCTACTCATCGGCAGCTACCTGGCAATGGCGGCTGGAGCGCTACTCCCGTCCTACTGGGTTTTCACGCTGGCTGTACTTGTAAGCTATTCCGTCGATTTCCTACTGCCGCACGCTCAAGATTCCATTCTTGCACGACTCCGCCAGTCGCGTTTCGGGCTGACCATTCGATTCACCCTACGCGAAATGATGCTGCTCGGATTCCTCGCGTACGGGGTGAGTAGTGAACTGCGCGAAGTCGCAGGATTTACCATCGCCGCCCTGCTTATCCTTTTCGCGGCACAACTGCTGTACGCCATGGGGATGCGATACATCGCAGGCCAGCACCGCGCACTCCCGGTGACGGTGAGAGCCCTTGACCTCTCGGAGTTCATTCCTCCTCCGCTCCCGCCGAACATCCTCTATCGCAAATATGTGCGCAAGCTCCTGTATATGGACATCCCAGCCGTCCTCGGCCTGCTGGTGAGCGTGCCCACTTCGTCGACGATATACGCGACTCTCGGAGCAGTACTTACCGCCGGTGCCGCGATCGGTGCTCTACTCGCCATCCTGCCCCAAATACTGCGCGCGCACTCAATTCCCTCCAGGGAAGACATTCTCTTCGCCGTCAACCGCGCGGTCGACTTGCATCGTCCACAAGTTGCCATCTATTTCAGTTTCGCAGCTGTGAGCAAAGACTTCATGTACCAGGTGAACATGTGGCTGGAAACGATGGAGGTTCTTCCGCAATCGGCAGTGATCATTCTTCGCGAGCGGGCGTCAATGGACCTCTTGGCCCCGACCTCGATACCTGTGGTTTGCGTACCCAAGGCGGACGATCTAGCGGAGATCAAGTTCCCGCACCTTCGGGTTGCCCTGTACCCCGGCAATGCCGGAAAGAACGTGCACATGCTCCAGCGCGCCGAGGTGAAGCATGTGTTCATCGGCCACGGCGACAGCGACAAGCTGGCCAGCAGCAACCGAGCGAGCAAGATCTACGATGAAGTGTGGGTCGCCGGCGCCGCGGGACGCGCCCGCTACGCGCGTGTGCGCACCGCGATCCGCGACAAGGACATTGTTGAAGTGGGGCGACCTCAGCTCGCCCCCGTCCAGTCGTGGCTCGGCGAGGGCATCGCCCACCCCACTGTTCTCTACGCACCCACCTGGGAGGGCTGGACCAGCGACGCCGACTACAGCTCGGCTGTAGTGATGGGTGAGCGTCTCGTCCGCACGCTGCTTGAAGCCAATCCCCAGGGCCGCATCATCTATCGGCCGCATCCCCTGCTGGGCTTCAGATCACCGGACGCCGCTGCTGCACACCGGGCCATCCTGAACCTGCTCGACCAGGACAACGCACTCCGCCATGCGGATTCGCCTGACCTCAAACCTGACCCGGAGCTCCTCCACCAGATGGGACGGCTCCAGGGGCGCATCGACATCCTGCTGGACCGCGGGCGCGACTCCCCTGCCTACCGGCTCACCGAAGAGGAGCGCGTGGTGCGGCTGCGAGCAGCCTACGAGAAGTGGCACCAGCTCTTCCGCCAGGCCTACAGCGGGAACGCACACTACGTCTCCACTGGCCGGCTCCCCAGCGTCTTCGAATGTTTCAACCACGCGGACGTGATGATCAGCGATATTTCAAGCGTCGTGTCTGACTTCGTCGCGAGCGGGAAACCCTACGCACTGACCAACCCGCGCAGCACTCCGACTGATGAATATCTGGCACAGAACTCGGTGGCTGGGGCCGCATACCTTCTCACCCCCGATCTGAGCGCGCTGCCCAACATCCTGGAGGCCGTCCGAAACGTGGACGCCGATTACATGGGCAGTCGCCGAGACACACTGAGGTCTTTCCTCCTGGGTGAGGAATACCAGAACTCTACGATGTCATTCACGGACGCCACGGATCGGCTGCTCGCGCGCGGCTTCGCGGACTTCCCCGTGGGAACGCTCGCCGAACCCATCACAGCTTCCCCCTTCACCAGCGACGCGTCGGACGGCGCTGTGGCACTGACAGAAGACGGCTCACCTACCCATGTTCTCTAGCCCGGAGTCGACTCCGTACAACGTCCCCGACATCACTGTCATCGTTCCCGTCCACAACGGGGTGCTGACGATCGAACGATGCGTCACCTCCATCGCGCAACAGTCACTCGGCGAGCACCGCATCGAGATCATCGTCGTGGACGACGCATCGGACGACGGTACGGCGAAGGAACTCGAGCGTCTCGCACGCCAGTTCAGTTCCCTCCGCATGCTGACCATCCCCCGCATGGGCCGGCCCGCGGGCCCACGTAACATCGGCCTTCGCCATGCCAGAGGTCGCTATGTCTTCTTCGCGGACGCGGACGACTGGCTGGGGCCGGAAGCTCTGGAACGCATGCTCCACATGGCCGAATCAAACGGTACAGACATCGTGCTTGGAAAATTGGTGGGCGTGGGTGGACGCAAGCCCGCCACTTCAATGTTCCGAGAAAACATGGCCGTTACGGATGTGTTCTCTTCCAACGTCTATCGAAATCTTGTGGTCTTCAAGCTGTTCCGCAGGGGGTTCCTCGATCAGCTGGGCCTCAGCTTCAACGAAGAGGTCGAGTACGGAGAGGACATTGTGTTCACGTCTCTGGCTCTCCTCAACACGTCCAAAATCTCAATTGTCGCCGACTATGACTGCTACTACTGGTCCCTGGTCCCCGGCGAGAACCTGTCCCGTAAGTTCAACTCGAGATCGCGTGTTCAATCACCGATCCTGGCGATGATCAACCTGGTTCGGTCCGTCCCCGAGGGGCCGGCCCGTGACACCCTGCTTGTGCGCCACCTCTCGGACGTCGTCGGTTTCCTCAAGCGATGGGGTGCGGAAGGGACGGAAGCCCGGGACGAGGATTTCGACACCATGCGCCAGGCAGTCGCCCACTTCGCTTCCGTGGGGGCTCTGCATATCCTTGACCCGGAGCAGCGACTCGCCATCCAGTTGCTGCTGATGAACCGGCGCGACCTCGTCCGCGAGGTATTCACGCAGGGCCTTCCGACCAGTGATGATGTTACGAAAATGCAGTACGGGGACCGCATTTACGCGGTGCTCCCCTACTTTCGGGACCCGTCCGTCGCAGTCCCGGAGTGGACCTACGACGTCACCGACCGTTTGTCGGCCACGGCCACCACAGTATCCGTGATGCGCTCTGGTGAATCGGCCATGCTGACCGGTTGGTTCTCCGCGCCCGGAATCGCCGTGGACAACGCCGCGATGCGCCTCGTCCTGACCTCAAGGCACGATGAACGTCGTATTGAGTACTCGGTGACGCCTCTCACTTCCCCGCGAGCCGACATCATCGGGTGGCGTGGCGAATTCGGTCTCCTCACCGCCGACGCGGGAGTGCCCCTGTCCCGTGGTATCTGGGACCTTCACGTCGAAGCGTCGCTCAGCTCCGATGTCGCCGTCTCGTCCCGGCTCAGCGCCGGACACCTCACGCAAGGCAAGGGTCTTCCACCTCGCTGGGAGCATGTGGTGCCGGGCGGATCCTACTTCGACGGAGAAATGTACGTCACACGGCGGAACCGCAGCCTCAGCCTCGACGTAGGGCATAGCCGCTCACCCGGCTCCCACGCATACGTGGCCGACGCAGCGTGGTCCAAGGGTGCGCTGCAGTTGACCTGTGGCGGTTGGCTGGCCAAGGACAGCAGCATGCCCACGCAGGTCGAGCTGGTGTTGCGCCACCGCGCCGAGCACGAGGAGCTCGTCCTTCCTGGGGAATCCATCGCCTTCCCTGACGTGTTGGACATGCCCGCAGCGCGCCGGGGACAGAGCCCGGCCGGCGGATCTCCCCGGCCCATCGAGGAGACTCTCCCGGCTCCTGCGGTCCCGCCGCACGCAATCGGGCATGTGGCCACCATCGCGCTCCCGCATCAACTGCGCCCGGGCGTCTGGGATGCCTATCTTCGATTCCGGCGCGGCCAGGAGACGACAGACGTGCGGGTCTCAGCGGCGACGTTCCTGGAACAGGAGGACGTGCATCCGTCGCGCAGGTCTGCGCGCAAATCCCTCCTCTTTCCGTACCTGACCAAGGCGCACAATCTGAGCATCCGGAGTGGCGACTTTGGGCACCTGGATCGATCGTGGCCTGCAAGGCTGTTCGGTCGGATCCGCCGCGGCTAGTGGGTGTGCTGCGCGGTGGAGTAGCCAGGTAGATTGCGCTCTCCTGGCCGCTCGCCAGCTATTCATAGGGCGCCATCACCAATGGCGCGTCCGCCGCGGCCCAGGTGTGCCGGAATCCTCCGTCCTTGCGTTGCGCAATCTGGATGGATGATCCCGGTTTCCTCGCGGACCCAGTCCAAGCAGTCCCGTCCTCGCTACAAGACCGCGAACTCTGTGGAACGCCAGGCGCACCCTCGATCTGTACCGGTACGCCGAGCTGGGGGTGATCTCCCGTCGAGTGTGCGGCCACATCAGGCGATTGCCCTCGCCAACTACGCTATGCAGTTCGGTTCCGCACCGCACACGGCCTGGCGCGGCACCGCGCGCCACAAGCCGCACACCCTGCACCAGGCAGCGGGAACTTCACCATGACGGAGCTCGCCTCCGCGTCTGAGTTTGGTGCGCCAAGGTGCAAGCCACTGGGGCAGCGGTGACGATCGTGGCAACGGGGCGTCGCCTCCATGCGCCGCCCGTATCCGAGGAGTGGCGAGAAGATGGCGGCAGGCGGCGGTACGAAGGCGGTCGTTACGGCATTGTGCGCCAATCTCGCCATCGCGGCGGCGAAGCTCGTGGCCTGGGTCTTCAGCGGCTCGTCCTCGATGCTGGCGGAGGGTGTTCACTCGATTGCCGACTCCAGCAATCAGGCTCTGCTGCTCATCGGCGGCAAGCGTGCCCAGCGTGCGGCGACGGCGCAGCATCCGTTCGGCTACGGCCGGGAACGCTACGTCTACAGCTTCATCGTCGCCATCGTGCTGTTCACGCTCGGTGGCCTGTTCGCCCTGTACGAAGGCTGGCACAAGATCTCCGACCCGCACGCGATCGACCACTGGTACTGGCCCGTCGGCGTGCTGATCTTCGCCATCGTGGCCGAGGCGTTCGCACTACGCACAGCGGTCAAGGAGTCCAACGCAGTGCGCGGCAAGCAGAGCTGGTGGCAGTTCATCCGCCGCGCCAAGGCACCCGAACTGCCCGTCATCCTCCTGGAGGACATGGGCGCGATCTGCGGGCTGATCCTTGCGTTGATCGGCGTGGGCATCGCGATCCTGACCGGAAACGGCGTCTGGGACGGCATCGGCACCCTGTGCATCGGCATCTTGCTCGTCCTCATCGCCCTGGTCCTGGCCGTTGAGACGAAGAGCCTGCTGCTCGGCGAAGGCACCAGCGACGAGGACACCGCAACCATCCGCGCCGCCCTGATCGACGGCAAGACCGTCACAGGCGTACTGGGACTCCAAACCATGTACGTGGGCCCCGAAGACCTGCTGATCGCGGCCCGCATCAGCGTCGACCACGACAACACGGTGACGGAGGTGGCACGCGCCATTGACGAGGCCGAGGCACGTGTTCGGGCGGCGCTTGCCATGAACTGCGTCATGTACCTGGAACCGGACATCGCCCGCGGCTAAGGTCCTCGTCCTGCTGCAGTGGACGTTGGCAGCTACCCGCCATTCCCGCTGGCAAGGCGGCCTGGACTCATAATTCCCTGATCCGGCTCCACCGCCGGCCGAAATGACCGCGGTGCTCCGTCCGAGCGGCGATCGGCACTCGCCAGCCTGCCGCAGCCGCACGTTGCGCCGGGATACAGATCCTTCTGGATCCCGCAGGCCGGCGACATCGAACAGTACGTGTTCGCCCACGACCGGGCCTGGACCCAGTGTGACGGCAGTGCGAACGGGGGTTGGGTGGAGACCTCCGGCTTCGCTGACCGCCGCGCAGATCAAGCTCGCTCGCCACCATCGCTGTGGACTGGATCGGCGAAGCGGCGACGGCACCCGGCCCCGGGCGGCGACTACGCATGCGGCGAGAGAACTGTCCGCGAGACAACATCCGCATCCGCCGTGACGCCTCACCCATAGGGGGCCGTAGCGTGGGCAGGAAATCGGTCGCCGGGTTATAGGGGCGTAGTGCACAACACCCCACCCTCTAGAGGCACTTGCTCTACCTACGCTCCGTCCAGGATCAGCAGCGTCGCCCGGAACCCGACAGGCCAGGATTCCCGCAGCCGAAGAGCGCGAACTCGCCGTACACCGTAATGATTTGTCGCGATGCCGCATAGGGTTGCCGCTTCCCAATCGTTCAACGGCACGCCGAGCGGACGATGAGCGATCCCCTCAGGCTGGGCGTGACGGCCATCGAGCAGCTGGCCGAACAGCCAGGATCACCGCCGCTCGGATTGTGGGCAGCGGTTGCGTCGGCAGGCCGACCAGACGCTGCCCGTGTCGTGCAGCTCGCGGATCGCCTGGAGGTCGTCAAGTCCCGCCGCTTGGCGTCCACTTCCGCCTATACCGATCACCTGCGGCCAACGGTGGCAGGGGTTCTGGATGGGTTCAGGCTGCAGCGAAAGCGGCCCGGTATGGCAAGGGGGGTAGATGCCGCACCGGACCGCTTGATCGGCACGAACCACTGGGGGGGTAGTGGTGGGGATTCGCCAGTGGATATCCCCAACGTTGCCGACACCTGCAATCTCGCAGATCGGCGTACGCCAGTGCAGGCACCGATAGTTGATGCTTGCTGCCAAAGGTTGATCAACTCTGGTGCGCAACCTCCCACTTGGCCGATCAATGCCGTCATGGACCAGCACCGGCGCACTCCATCCCTGCGTGCGACTGCCCGCTACCGGCATCGCGCGCCTGAACAGTGCAGGGCGTGACCGGGCCACCCGCTCGCGGGCCCGGCGAGTTCACGTCAGACAGGAAGGAAGCGTCCGGTGCCCGCCCTCGAAGGCCCCACCCCCCGACACGCACTGCCCGGCGGCCATCGGCTGTGGCGCCTGGCCGCCCGCCCCGCCAGTGTGGGGTCGGCGGGGTTCGCGGCAGTGATCCTTGTGGGCGCAATCCTGCTGTGGCTGCCGCAGTCCTCGAGCGGAGCTGACGGTCCGACCTTTCTGTCCGCACTTTTCACCGCCACGTCAGCTGTCTGCGTCACCGGCCTCAACGTGGTCGACGCAGCCCAGTGGAGCGATGCGGGACAGGTGGTCATCATCGTCCTGATCCAGCTCGGCGGCTTCGGCATCATGGCGTTCGCCTCCCTTCTCGGCCTACTCGTCTCTGGCCGGCTCAAGCTACGGATGGAACTCAACGCTCAGGCGGAGACCAAGAGCGGCGGGCAGGGAGACGTACGCCGCGTGCTGCTCAATATCGCCAAGACCACTGTTGTGATCGAGGCGGCCGCAGGGCTAATGCTGGCCTGCCGGTTCCACTTCGCGTACGGCGAGTCCGTCGGACACGCCATGTTCAGCGGCGGCTTCCACGCCGTGTCGGCCTTCAACAACGCCGGCTTCGGGCTGCGCAGCGACAACGTCGTCAGCTACTCCGGCGACCCCTGGGTCCTGCTGCCGATCACAGGCGCGGTGGTCCTCGGCGGGATCGGCTTCCCCGTTCTGTTCGAGCTGCTGCGCGGTACGCGGCGCAGAGCACGGGGCGCGGTCCCCCACCGGCTTCGGGCCCAGACCCGGCTCACGGTGGTTGTCACCGGCGCCCTGTTGTTCAGCGGCACCCTCCTGACCTGTCTCCTGGAATGGTCGAACGCTCATACACTCG
This sequence comes from Streptomyces sp. N35, assembly GCF_016464295.1. Taxonomy (NCBI): domain Bacteria; kingdom Bacillati; phylum Actinomycetota; class Actinomycetes; order Kitasatosporales; family Streptomycetaceae; genus Streptomyces; species Streptomyces sp. N35. The sequence continues at coordinate 31,637 of NZ_JAEIMH010000041.1, forward strand.
GCTCGATGAACTGGAGCGACAAGCTCCTCAACGGGCTCTTTCATACAGCGATCAGCAGGACCGCGGGGTTCGCTTCCTTCGATACCGGCGCCCTGCACACCGTGACGATCCTGGCGACCTGCGTGCTGATGTTCATCGGCGGCGGCAGCTCCGGAACCGCGGGCGGCATCAAGGTCACGACGTTTGCCGTCCTAGCCGCCACCATCCGGGCCGAGGTCCGCGGCGATCGCGACGTGGAGATCATGGGACGCCGCCTGGCGGAGACTCTGCTACGCCAGGCCATCACCATCGCATTGCTCGGCGTCGGCCTGGTCACCATCGCCACCCTCCTGTTGGTGGAACTGACCGGGTTGCCTACCGAGGCCGTGCTCTTCGAGGCCGTATCGGCATTCAGCACGACCGGATCATCCACCGGCATCACTGGTGGGCTCCCCGCCAGCGGCCAAATCGTCCTGATTCTCCTGATGTTCATCGGCCGGATCGGCCCGGCCACCCTGGCATCGGCTCTTGCCCTGCGCGATCGCCGCCATCACTACCGTCTTCCCGAGGAGCGCCTTGTCATCGGCTAGCACTACCTTGAACCGACTGCTGTCCCGCCGTACCCCAAGGGCCCGACACGGCATCGCGCCGACGGATCAGCGGGTTGCCGTCATCGGTCTCGGCCGCTTCGGTTCCTCTCTGGCGACCGAACTCGTCCGCCACGGCTGGGATGTACTGGGCATCGACACCGATGTGTTGCGGGTCCAGCGCATGAGCGAGGAGCTCACCCACGCCGTCGTCGCAGACTGCTCCGAGCCTGAAGCGGTGGAACAACTCGCTCTGCACGAGTACACCCGAGTCGTCGTTGCCATCGGAAATTCCATCGAGGCCAGTGTGCTGGTCACATCCAACCTTGCCGACCTCGGCTGCCGCACGATCTGGGCCAAGGGCACAAGCCGACGACACGGCCAGATCCTCGAGCGCGTCGGTGCTCACCATGTCGTACTGCCCGAGCACGAAATGGGTGAGCGCGTGGCCCATCTCGTCACCGGACGCATGCTGGACTTCTTCCGCCTCGACCAGGACTTCGCGCTCGTCAAGACGAGCGCACCCGCCATCACACGGGGCGTCCCGCTCGGCGAGAGCAAGCTGCGCACCCTTCTCGGCGTCACCGTCGTCGCGGTCAAGAAGTCCGGCGGCGAGTTCGCCCACGCCTCCGCCGACACAGTGGTCGACCCGGGCGACATCTTGATCGTCACTGGCCGCACCGATGCCGTGGACAGCTTCTCCAACCTGCCCTGACGCCATCGGCCGCAGGCTCCGCTCTCCCCCACACGAACTGGTGCACCCGATGAGTGAAACCTCTCCGTACGGATTCGACGTCGCCCGTCGCGGCTACGCGCGCGGCAGCGTCGATGGCCTCACGGCCCGCATCCTCTCCGACCAGCAAGCCGCGCTCCGTCGGATAACCGCGCTCAACAAGCAGCTCGCCGATGCCGAGCGACAGGCGTACACGGTCGCCGCGGCACAGGAAGAAGCCGCAGCGGCGGTCTCGTACGAGTCATTGAGCGTCTCGGCCGGACGGATCCATCGGCTCGCGGCACAGGAGGCGGCGTCGGTACGCACCCGCGGTTCGGAGGACGCCGCAACGCAGATGCACCTGGCCGATGCCCAGGCCCGCCGCAGCTCGCAGGCTGCAGCCGAGGCCTCGGGCGCTGTACGCATGGCTGCCGAGGAAGCGGCCGAACATCTGTTGCGCAAAGCGGAACAGACCGCGATCGAGATGCGAGACGCCACGTCCGCGGACACCCAAGCCCGGCGTACGAAGGCTGATGCCTATGCAGACACCGTGCGTCAAGAGGCAGAATCAGTCACTGTCGAGGTAGCTGTTCGCCTGGCACAGCGCCGTGATCAGGCCGATGAGGAGCTCGCGGCACGCCTCGAGCTCGCCGAGGAATTGCGAGCGCGCACGGAGCGTAAGGGCGAGGAAAGCCGGCAAGGCGCCGAGGCCGACTTCGCTGCCGCGGAGCGCAGCGCACAGCATCAACTGGAGACTGCCGAAGCGGAAGCCGCGCGGATACTCGCCAAGGCCCTCGCCGACGCCAGCCGGATCTCAGGGGAATCTGAGCGATGCCTGGCAGTCCTGGCCGACCAGCGTGACAGCATCAGCGAGCAGCTCCACAACACCAGGCGCATGCTGGCGTCTCTGACAGGCTCGCCCTCCCTCGCGGATCAGTCCCGCTCCGAGGCACCGCAGCACTAAAGGGCAACGCCTATGCGATTGAGGTAGGCAACGGGGTCGATGTGCGCTTCGTAGCTGTTGCCAGTGCGTGCCTCAAAGTGAAGGTGGGGACCGGTCGAGTTGCCCGTGGAGCCCGACAGTCCGACCTGCTGCCCCGTCTCCACACGCTGCCCCGCGGCAACAGAGAGTGACGTCATGTGAGCGGAAAGCGTATAGATGCCATCATCGTGCTGAATGATCACCGTGTTGCCGTATGAGCCCTGCCAACCGGCCGCAACGACGTGACCTGCATTCACGGCCTTGATGGGGGTGCCGCTCGGAACCGGAAAGTCGACACCAGTGTGGTAGCCGGCGGCCCACCCACCCGGCGTGCGGTAGCTGGTGCCCGGAGCGCTGTCGACAGGGGCGGAACCTCGAGCGCCATCCGCCGAAACTGCCGCCACGACTTGCCCACGCACCGGCTCCGCAGCCACAGCCGTGGAGGCCGAGGCGGCCATCACGGCGACAGAGAGGGCGGCGATGATGCGAGCACAACGAGCGGAGGGGGTGGGTGCGAAGGGCATGCGCATTTCCTTACGTAGAGGGGGCGCCAGGACGAACGAGTGCAGCAATCGACTACCGCACCCAGGAATCCAAGGAGTCGCCAGATCGTGAATGAGCGATTGAAGGCTCAAGCGGCTCACTACCGACATATCCAGGTTCAGGCCGCGCGCCTCTGCGCAATGCCCCCCAAAGTCGACAACCGAGCGGCCGAAGGGGGACCGTCACCATTGCCGCCGCCGGGACTTTGGTCCCGAGGATCGATATGGATCCCTAGGGCAACCATCCCGTGCAGGGATTCACAGCAGCTGCACCCGCCGTGGGCACTCGAGCAACCCCGCCGGAAAGGCGCATGGGCTGAGCCGTGCGATATGCCGGGTCGCGCCCCGGCCGCAATGAAGCTTCCTTCCGGAGGCCCCGCCGCAGTTGGCAAACTGGCCTGGATCTAACCCCCGCCTGCAGTGCACGTGCCGTCTTCCCGAATAGCCAGGAAGCGGCCGACTTCCCAGCAAGGCGTCCGGCTGACGCATCGTGGAAGCGTGGCATCGGCAGTCAGTCACTGCCATGTGTAAGCCGGCGTCTGAGCACCGGCGTCAACGCAATCTCCCAATGACTCCAAAGCGACCGGCGAGTTGGTCCACGCGGAGTCGCCCATGGTCGCCTGACAGGTTCCTGCGATGCGGAGCGGCTCCGGACTCGGCTTCGGCGATAGGTCGACTCGGCGCCCCGTCCGGCCGCCTTGCTCTTCCCTGCAGCAGGGAGTGAAGGTTCGACACCATGTCTGTGCCCTGCGCTGTCTCAACTCCCTCACCAACAGCGCAATCCCGCCGTCCCGCGTGAACATTGATCGCGGTACACACCGAGGGGCGAGGCAATTTGCCCGTTAGTACTCCTATAGCCAGCCAGATATCAACCTATGGCCAGTCCCTTAGACCTTCGAGGAGGCAACACCCCGCCCGTGCCGCTGAGTCTGGACTCGCCGCATCGAAGACATCGAGTCCAGAAACGTGAGGCGAAGCGACGATGACGACAGTCAGTCAGGCCCGGTTCCGGCCCGTCGATGGCAGCCTTTCCAGCCTCAGCGACGAAGAGCTGTGCCAGCTGGTACGCGACGCCGACGAGCGGGCGTTCAGCCTCCTGTGGGAGCGTCATGTGAGTGCCGTGCGGGCCTACGCGGCGCAGTTCTGCCGAGGCTGCGACTCAGATGCCGCCGACGCGGTGTCTGAGGCCATGCTGGCCATGCTGCAGGCCCTTCGGGGCGGGCGTGGGCCAGTGGGGAATGTGGCGGGCTATCTTCGGGTATCCGCCCGTCGCGCGGCAGCCCGTCGCAATCAGCGACGCGAGCGTGAACAGCCGGTCGCCGACATCCTGGACTCTCCGCTGGAAGAACAGGACGTTCTGCTCGCCGAATTCGACTCCACCACTGCGCTAAAGGCGTACAACGGCTTGTCCGACCAATGGAAGTCGGCGCTGCGCAGTGCCGCGATAGAGGAGAAGTCGGCGTCCCAGATAGCCCAGCAGCTGGGTATCGCCCCTGCGTCTGCCTCGTCGCTCGTGTATCGAGCGAAGGAGGCGCTGCGCACACAGTTCCTGCGCAGCCATGTGAGCGCACAGGACAAGGAGTGCTCGCGCATCCTCGACCGTATCGCTGACTCGCTGCGTGGCAGGGCGGTCAACCGCTATCGGCTGGCCATCGCCTCGCACCTGCAGACATGCGCGCCTTGCCGCCAAAAGCGACGGCATCTCGAACAGATCAACTCTGCGCTGCCGGCCAAGCGCGCCGCATAGACCCGATTGCCCCGCGGGACGGTCTCCCGGCTCAAGCCACCCCGACTATGCTCCACCGCCTGTTGTGCCCGGCCCGCCTCGGATTCCCCAACGCCGGTCGCCTGCTTCGAGTTGGCGAGCGAAAGCGACCGATCAGGATGCAAGATAATGCCGATCTCCGTTCATGAGCTCTACGACCCGAACGCACGTGGCTTTCTGCCCGTACGTCCACCCATGGCTGCACTCACCGGACAGTGGGCACAACTCGATCTCCTGGCGCAACTCGGCGCCCGCACCAGTAGTCAGCACGAGGTGCACGATGCCGTAGGCCAGGCCGAACAAGAGGGTATTTTCTGGGGGTTGAGGCAACGGGCCAGCCGCCTGGCACCACGCAACGCGGCGGCGGTGTCCATGCGCATCGGGGTCATCGTCGCCGCCTGCGGCTGGCCCGCTATGGATCCGATCTCGCCTGCCGCGCGTGCCACCGTACCGCCGGACTTCCTGGATCTGTGGACCACGATCTCGAGTCGTCTGGCACAGCCTCGCTTCACCGGGCTTGCCAACCTCGCCCTGCTCAACTGGGCACCGGAGCGCAAGCCCCGGACCAGCGCCGAGGCCGAACAAGCCGCCCGTAAGGCAGCGTTGGTGCCTGTCATTCGATTCTCGGAGCCGGATGAGGAACTCAATCGACTGGACCTCCTGATGCTCAGCGCGGTGCGGCTGGAGGCCAACAGCGTCTGGTTGTTTCACCTCGCGCAGACCCTCTCGACGCACGCACCCGCATCAGAGACGTCGGTCTCTGCGATACAGCGCCTCACGGTCGTCCAGAACTCTCTCCTCGCACAGGTGCGGAGGGCGCAGCTCAGGCTCTCGTCCGCGCCGATCGCCACCGCCCAGCAGCGTCGGCTGATCGGCATACTCGCCCAGGTCCCTGGCGGCCTACTGGTACCTCCCACGCTCTTTCTGCTGGAGTCGATGCTCGGGATCTCCACCACCAAGCCAGGCAAACGCGCCCTCCAACGCCGCGCCCTGCCCGACAGCTTCCGCGCGCCCCTCGCCTCCCTGGACAGGCAGTGCTCGGGTCTACGCGGACTCTCCCAGCTGGGCGGTCCGGCCGGCGCCGCGGCCCGCAACGCCCAAACTGCTCTGATCACCCTGCAGCGGGCCTGGTCCGGCCTGACCTTGCTGGCTGCGTCCTCAAGCCTCGGGGCCTCAGCCAGTCACGGCTGGGGCGCCGGTGCCGCCGGCCTCCCCCCCTTGGTGGTGGGCCGCCCCGGGTCGCCCACACTCGCCGAAGAATCCCCACCCGCCGCCGACAGGACGGGCCCCGGTCCCGTGGGAGTCAGTCCGAGTACGGCCGGGCGGCCAGGATGGTGGCGACCCCGCCGGTACCGTTCGGCAGCTGATAGTCGACGGTGTCGCCAGGCTTGTGTCCGGCGACGGCCTGACCCAACGGCGACCCGGGCGAGTAGGTATCCATGCCATGGGCCTCAAGTTCTCGGGTAGCCATCAGGAAGGTCAGCGTTTCCTGTGGCCGATCCGGGAAAGCGACGGTCACGACCATTCCCGGTTCGACAATGCCATCGTCCGGAGGAACGTCCCCGACGCGGGCGTCGCGCAGCACGTCGGAGAGCCGCTGTGCGCGCAGCCCGCGCACAGCGGCATCGTGCTCGTCCTCATGCTCGGCGGCAGGCCCGCTCAACTGTGCCAGTTCCGCCTGAAGTCGCTCGTAGGCATCCCGCGTGAGCCAAGTCGTAGCGGTCGCGTCGGTGTTCACAACGTCTTCCCCAAGTCTCGTCCGGTGCATCTGCGACGGATTCGCAGAAACACCCGCACCGGGTGCTGGCTCCGGTGCGGGTGAATTGCCCACGCTAGCCGCCGAATCTCCGCAAAATCCCGGGCGAAAGTTGACATGAGTGCGCCTTTCGACGCGCCCTCCCTCTGGGCCGCTTCGCGCCGGCATCCCTCCCCGGCCACTACGGCCTGTTGTCTCCGAGGCGAGACCAGAAGTCGGCGCACTCGCATCTCACGGCACCCCGATCACGTCATGTGCCGCCGCCGGTTGCCTCCCTTCGGGGAGAACCCATCCCGGATCCGGGCGGGGACGTTTATCTTTCATCAGGTTTGAGGAGTGGTCATGAGCCGTTCTGCGTCCGGTGCGCAGCAGCACGACGCTGAGCCGTCTCGGCGCGGGCTGACAATCGAGGTGGGCACCGACCCGCACACGCGGGCCGCCGTCAAGATCGACCTTGGCCGCCATCCCCACATCCTTGCGTTCGGCGGCACCGGCTCCGGCATGACTTCGACGATGGCGCTCATCAGCGCCCATGCGGCACGGGTCGGATGCGAGGTGACCCTGCTCGACGCCGACTACGGCGCCAACTTCGAGTACTTCAACCGTGTACGCGCGATCAAGGTCGTGACCAACGTCGACGCCATGGCTGCAGCCATCGTGGACTTCCACACCGACGTCGTCGCCCACCGTGATGCGGGGACGTACGCCGCCGCTCCTCAGGTGATGGTGATCGACGGCCTGCACCGGCTCAGTCGGATGGCCCGGGAGGACACCCATCTGGCCGGCGTCCTGCGTCTGCTGCACGACGTCCTGCACCACGGCGGAGGCACCGGGCATCATCTGGTCGCCGACATCAGCCAGTTGGCGCCCTCGGCAGTGCCGGTGAGCGCGCTGCGCGAGCGTGCCAGCACCGTCGTCCTGCCGCAGCCGCAGCGCCTCCTGCTCGACCGGGCCGACATCGACCCACTGCTGCTGCACGCGCACCCACACACCGGGGTAGTCCGGGAGCCGGGCGGCACGGCGCACGCGGTCATTCTCTCGCACGCCAAACCCGCCGAACTCTACGAGCTGGCCGCCGGCCGCTAGAAGCGCCCGGAAACGCGGCCCCTCAGGGGGCGCCGCAGCCTCCGAGCAACAGTGGTTCCACCAAGCCCGCAGGAAGTAGAGAAACAGTGCTCATGAAGGCCCTCGAAGAAGTCGGCCGTCATTTGGCCAGCGGCAGCGCAGGCCGCCCCACCCCGTCTGCCAAAGCCGAGCTGCCTGCGCGGGCCAGGGCTCTTCCCCTGTCCGCGGTCGGGGTGGTGTGAGGTGATCGTAGATTGCGCCGTGTACCGCGACGGTCTGCGCGACAGCAGTCCCGACGACTTCGCCACCGCCTTGAGGGAGGCCAGGCAACGCGGTGATTCGTTCCTGTGGATGGGTCTGTATGAGCCGAGCGACGCGGAATTCGCGCATGTCGCCGAAGCACTGAAACTAGGACCGCTCGCGATCGAGGACGCCCTGACGGACCATCAGCGACCGAAGCTCGACGGCTGTGCTCAGGCCGTACATCTCGGTCTGAAGCCGATCACGTACGAGGCCGACGGCAAGCGGGTCCTCAGCAGCGAAATCATGCTCTTCGCAGGGGATTCGTTCGTTGTCACCGTCCGCCACGGGACGGGCAGCAGTCTGCGCGAGGTGCGCCACAGGCTCGAGCACCAGCCCGAAGTGCTTCGGCACGGACCGACCGCCGTGCTCTACGCCGTGAGTGACCAAGTGGTCGACGAGTACGTGGCCGTGGCAGCTGAACTCCAGCAGGACCTGGAGGCGTTGGAGGTCGAGGTGTTCTCCGACAAAGCCGGGATGACCGATGGGGCGGCTGCCAAGATCTACGCCTTCAAGCGGCAGGTCGTCGAGTTCCGCCGGGCAACGGGCCCGCTAGCCGAGCCTGTCGACCGCCTTTCTCGCGCGCACATACCCTTTGTCAGCTCCGGGGCCCAGCCCTTCTTCCGTGATGTGGGGGACCATCTGACCCGGGTCAACGAATCCGTTGATTCCCTGGATCGACTGGTGTCGGACATCCTGGCTGCCCATCTCGCCCAGGTCGGGGTGCGGCAGAACGATGACATGCGGCGCATCTCCGCGTACGCCGCGATGGCCGCGATGCCCACTCTCATCGCCGGGATCTTCGGGATGAACTTCGACCACATGCCCGGACTCAGCTGGGTCTGGGGCTATCCCCTGACACTGGTCGTGCTGGCCACTGCCGTCGTTGGCCTGTATCGCGCATTCAAGCGGCGCGGCTGGCTCTAGCGCGGCGTGTGGCGTCTGTCGCCGATAGCAGCACGTTCCGCTCGTTGCCGCAGCGCACCAGCTCGTGCCCTTGACCATGATTTCAACGGGACTTTTCATGACCTTCCCCACGTTGCCCAACAGGCTCCCGTGAACGACTTGCCTCAACTTCCAACATGCCGTAGCCAGCCGAAAGTTGAAGACAGTCCCGAGCACTCCTGAAATTGTCCCATCCACGCAATCAACTTTCGTCAGGCCGAACGTTGAAGAAGCGGCAAATCGGCATCAGATCCCGGGAATTGATCACCAAAGTGACGCAGTGCACAATTCTTGAATCAACTCGCCCAAACCTGATAGCACTTACTCTCATGTCCCGCACTGCATACATTCCCCGGCATCGAAAGCCACACCGGAGCTCCGCCAGTTTCGCCATAGGCACCGGAGTTTCCGGCAGCATCTTGGGCACCCTCGTAGTGGCCGGTGTCGCCGGACCCGCACAAGCCGAAGAGCCGCCGTCGAGCGACACGATTCACACGCAGACCCTGGTTCTCGAGTCCAGCGAATCTCTGACGGAAGCCGCCACGGCGACGCAACAAGCCGCCGATGCCTTCTCGCTGCAGGCTGCAGAGGCGAATGCCGTGGCCCAGGCGGCCAAGGACGCCACAAAGGCGCGGGCGACGGCGGAGCGCGCGGAGCAAGACCGCAAGGCAGCAGAGGCGCGACGGGTGGCAGAAGCCCGGGCCAAACAGGCAGCCGAGCAGGCCGCGAAGGAACGTGTGTCACAGCCAGTCGCGAACACGGCTGCTCGCGGAGCGGGGACTGGATACTCCCCCAAGGGCACTGCTCCCACCTCCGGGAGTGTGTCCACAGTGGTCGCCTTCCTCAGGGCCCAGGTTGGCAAGCCGTACGTACTGGGGGCCAGCGGCCCAACGGCGTACGACTGCTCCAGTCTGGTCCAGGCTGCCTTCAAAACCGTCGGCGTGAACCTGCCACGCGTGTCTCAGGCGCAGTCGGCGACCGGCACCCAGGTCTCGTTGTCCAACCTGCAGGTAGGGGACATCTTGTACTGGGGCAGCACGGGTTCCGCCTATCACGTCGGCGTCTACATCGGGAACGGCCAGTACCTGGACGCGGCCAACCCCCGCACGGGCGTAGCCATCCACTCACTGGCCGGGTACCCGGCCAGCGGCGCGGTCCGCGTGCTGTGACCTTCGGGTTGCCACGCAGGAGCCGCTGACGGTGGCGACGTAGCGGCCCGAATGGCGTCGGCGCACTGTGCTCGGTCTGAACGGCGAATGCCCAGCCCCCCAAGGGCTGG